>CATKFO010000060.1 GCA_949747515.1 uncultured Eubacteriales bacterium | reverse complement strand
TTTGCAGGTTCTTTTTTATTTTCCTTACCTTTCCACCTTTTTTTATTGAAATTAATATTTATTCATTTACTTTGAATTTTAAATTCGAAACATTCGCCGCGTCTTATTCCCGTAGTTAAGAACAACGTGTATATAGCTTGGTGCATGAGAGGCAGTTTTTGAATTTCGGACAAGAATTTAACAGCTTCGCTTTTTGATAACGCGTCAACCTTATGGCGAGATAGTTTAGGCGTATCTACGTTTTCCAATGGATTTGATTCTGCATATCCTAATTTTACGGCGTATTCAAATATTAGGTTTAACGTGTTGTAATGATGACGTATTGTTTTCGGTGCAAGTGATTTGTTATTTTTAGTCTTATATGTGAATCTGAGATAATCAAGATATTTTTCAATAGTTTTGTCCGTAACATTGCGTAATTGGTATTTGCCTAAATACGGGATTATTACTTTAAGTAAGTACTTATGAAATTCAATAGTTGTTTCCCTGTAATCCGTTTTACTGACTAGAAAGGGAAACCACTCGATATTTATAAATTCTTCAACCGTAATGTTATTTTGTATCGGTATCGATTCTTCCTTAATATATTCTTTTATTATTTGACTTTCCCATAAGGCGGCTTCAATTTCCGCGCGCTTTCTCATTCTTAATTCTGTCATTACATTTTCAGGTTCAGGAATCCACGTAGTACATTTGAAGATTTGCTTTCCGTTTTCGTCTCTTCCGAGATAAGTTTTAAACTTAAAAGAAATTATTTTTCCGTCCTTAAATTTGGGGTAAACTGTAGCCATATAAGCCTGCTTTCCCGCAAATCAAACGTTTTTGTTGACCTGATTTGTTGACCTAAGTCAAAATTGCAGGATTTTGAGAAAAACAAAAATCCCTGCAAACCCAATGTTTACAGGGACTTTTCTTTATCGGAGTGACTGGATTCGAACCAGCGGCCTCTTGGTCCCGAACCAAGCACTCTACCAAACTGAGCCACACCCCGATATCTATTATATTCTAACACGATTTGGTCGTTTTGTCAATACTTTAGCGACATTTTTATCGGCATTTTTAGTAGTAAATTATGCTGGAACATTACAACATAATAAGCTTTTAAATTGAGCGAAGAGAAGAAATAAAAAATTTATGACAATAGCTTTTTGCTAATCAATGTTAATTCGAATTGTACGGCAGTTAAAGTGAGCTGTAAAGGGCAAGCGCTTATGGGGAATTTTGTTGCTGATTTTAAGGCACGCTTGTACAGAATATTTTTCATGGCATAATTGAACTGATTTTGGAACCTTCTATTTGGAAGTTCAACCTTTTAGTATCGATGATGGCAAGGCGTATCATTTTATGCGATACCGTGTTTGTAAAGCGAACAAGAAGATCCGAAGTTCCTAATTATTTGAGCCTGTTATTATGTACTGTCGCATCATTCTTTCGTTTCCGCTACTATGTTTATTTTCTTCTTAAAATTTATGAATTTTTTTAGTTAGTTTTAATACCAATAGTTACATACTATATCAATATATATGCAGAAAAAATAGCATAGGATGGATTGAAATATAATTAAAAGGAGCGATTCTGTCTTCGGTACAAAACGCCGCGACGGTAAGCGCTCCTTTATTTGATAACAATTATCTTATCTTTTCTATTGGCATCCAGATTTGTACGTTGCGTTCGCTTTTAGGCGTCCAGTGATATACCGCAAGTTCCGGAGCTTGTTTAAGCTGAAAGCCCATTTCCGGCATCCATTCAGTCAGAATCTGAATCCGCAAATTTAAAAGATCAAGATAATCGCAAATCGGATTTTTCACATCTTGTGTTTCAAAAACTGCGTAATTGGATTTGGGAATCGTGATGTTTTCAAACTCTAAGCTTTCAGCAAAGTCGACGCCGGTAACGTCTTTGTTATACAGGTTTTCGCGTTCGTACTTATCTAACAGATGACAGTAATAATAATCGTATCCTTCATCGGTTATATTAGTAACAACGCAATGCGCGTCCCCGTTTCCTGCCGCTCCGCGGAGAAACCATTGCTTACCTCTCGTCGTAACGAAAAGTCGTTCTTCCTGACGCTCTCTTTCTTTGCCGTATGGCGCGCCTGTGAAATGGGTTTTGTATCCGGTCAATATCATTTCGGCTTTTTCTTCAATTCTGTAGTTCATAGCTCTACCGCCTTCCAATGAAAATTTCAGTACAAGACGGGAAAAGGACTTGAGTCTATTACCGTTCTTTCGCGCCTGCGACGGTAATACGCCGTGAAACTTTTGGAATGCCTTTGCAAAGCTGTCCGGACTTTCATAACCGTATTTCAGCGCTACGTCGATTACCTTTGCTCCGCTTGACGCCAGCTCAGATCCCGCAAGCGACAATCTGCGGCGGCGAATATACTCTCCGACGGTGAAGCCGCAAAGGAGACTAAACACGCGCTGAAAGTGATAGCTTGATGAAAAACTTTGCGCCGCGACCTTATCGTAATCAATAACTTCCATCAAATGATCCTCGATATAGTCGACGGCTTTTTGCAAACCGATGATCCAGTCCATAATCTCCCTCCTTGTCTGCGTATATTCTATCAAAAGTCGGATTTTATTTCCCGACAATCCGTGCCGAGATAATTCGGGTTTTAGATTACTAAGTGAATCTGCCTTTTTTATTGGTATTCTTAGCCTTTCAATTTTTTGAGCGCAAAGCTATAAACGGTAGAATTATTTTTGAGACTTATTCCAATGGTTTAGCTTCGGTAGTTGACTTTCAAAAAATGATCTAGCCTGTTCCGGAGGCCAGTTTTCATTTGACATATGACCGACAAGGAAATCTGTTAATTCTTCAAGATTTGTATAAACGAATTTTCCTTCGGCGTAGCACCACTTACAGTATTCTTCATTGAACGTCCCGTCGGGTTCTTTACTGATAGACGAATCGTCCAGCGGCATACCGCAGCATTGGCAGATAAGTTTTCTTGGAGAACCTAAAAGAGTATTGATCGACACGTCGAAAAAACGCGACAATAGTTTCAGGGTTTCCGTGTTTGGTACAGTTTCTCCGGTCTCCCAACGGGAGACGGCTTGACGCGTAACATATAATTTTTCCGCAAGTTCGTCTTGAGATAATTTTCTTTTTTTGCGAAGTTCAAGTATAACGTTTTTTGTTTCCATGTAAATCACCGCCTTTGTTTATATTATACGGCGTGGACGATTAAAAATCAAGCAACGCGCCGTTGCGATCGACTTTTTTAAGTTCGACGGGAATTCAAACTTCGTAATACCGATTCTTTTGACGCATGTCGCGGTCTGTCCAAAGATGTAGTATTTCGATAGCTAAATTTAATTTTAGACTATACTCGGAATTTAGCTTATACTCGGAAGAGGGAAGCCGGGAGTCGAATATCAACTCGAATAGCTTTGAAATTTCTATCCATGCGCGTCCACCGGGTTTTGTCTTAAAATTCGCGTAAGTTCATGCCGGCATCTTTTGTGCATCAAGATTGTTTGTCTTGGTATTCGCTTTTTCACGGGCGATATATATTTGCCGTCTCTCCATATTCCGTACTAAATTACGTCGTAGTACTTGTTTCCAGATTGATTACATCGTTCCTCGCAAAGCAGACTGGGAACGTCGTCGTAATTATCCGACCACATGGAACGGCGCAATTCTTCATGAGTCGTATATCCCTTTCCTTCATACTGTCTTGACACGCCGTAAACCTCAGTGTCTTCGAGTTCAATAATTCTAAAATCTATTTCTTTTGCTCCTTTAATCATAATGTGAAAGGAAGCCGGCGGATATATTTTTAACGAACCTCCGTTTTTTCGATGAGCGGACGGCGTAATACTATGCTGTCCTGTAAAAGCTCTTGAAAATGCCGCGGAGCTGTCGTACCTGTATTTTATCGCTACGTCGACGATACTTTCTTCGCTGTTCTTCAGATCATGCGCCGCGAGTGTCAGACTTCTGCGACGCACATATTCTTTAAGAGTCATACCGGTCATATAACTGAAAAAACGGATAAAGGAGTCTGCCGTAACGCATGCGATTTCAGCCGCCGTATTAAGTTCGAACTCCGCGCGCAAGTTCTCTTCGATATACATGACGTCTGCGTTCAGCTGTTTAAGCATATTCATCAACTTCATCTCCCGCGTTAAATATATCGAAAAAGTTTTTAGAACGCATGATTTTTCTTGGGCGAAAAACGACCTTATTTTTCTATTCTTTTAAATTTATCCAGCATTATAAGCATATCAAGAGTTCTGTACGCTTCATATTTTACCTGCAGTTTCTGCAAATTCTCATCACTGCCAAACGACCAGCCCAAAGGCCAGCGTCCATCGTCGCTCTGCTGATTTATTCTATATTCTAACGATTTATCAACCAGTTCTTTCACGACCGGATAAACGACGCTGTCAGGCGAGCTTACGGAATCGCAAGGCAAATGAACATAATCTCGCGTTGATTTTTTTAAGTCAAGCTCCATAAATGAGGTCGGACTCTGACATAGGATCGAAGTCAGTCTATCAGCTAAGCTCTTGTTTCTTATGTAGGGTATAAAATGTTGAAAATATTCAAAATTATAAGGTTCGCCGCGCTCAAAAATTGTCCTGTCGTAATTAGGAGAATTCTCATCCCAGTATCGCAGAATGTGTTCCGTTGGATACTTTAGAATATCATGGAGCAGTTCCTGGTTTACAAGTTCAGAATAATAGGAAACGAACGCTGCAAAACATAATTTTTCATTGGCGTCATATCGACGAATACGTTCGTCTTCATTCTCGATAGGAGTAGTATCTTCGCCTCTATAACGGACCCAATGACAGTGAGCTCCGTCGTTTACCTCGGGCGTTACAACCTCGCGCCAGTTGCCGATTCCAGGCAAATAATTATCCAGTAGATATTTCATTGTTTCCCGTATTATAGGGAGATCTGAAGACGGCTTTTTTTCAAGGCTTAATATGCGCTTAACAGCGATTTCCGTACTTTTCAGGCATGGACCTTTATAATCAAATTCATAATACAGTCCTCCAAAGCCGCCGTTTTCATACTGATACTTTTTCAGCGAGTCTAAAAATAGATCGTCGTCCTTATCTTCAAAAACATATCTAAACCACGCTCGGTCTATCTCTTCTGCATTCGCAAATATATAATCGCGAGCCTTTATAAAATTATTGTGGTTAAGTTTTATCATTTCTTAACTCCTCTTGATCTGTGTAAAGAAATGCGATTAACATTTGATTTTATTCGAATTCAACGACGCGAATAATCATATCGCAGTCGCCGTATTCGCGTTTACAGGTTTATCCTGATTTAACAGGTATTCTATTGATTTTACACGCGTTTCTGCGCGACGCCGTACTTCAGATGCAGAATAATTCTTTTATTTTCTCTGCGACTTGACGTGGATTCAAATCAGTCGTATTTATAAATGTGAAACCGTAATCGTCATATAAATTAAATGTGTTTGACATTCCTCTTTTCACGCGTTCAATGTCTCTGGAATCATTAAGGGCCCTGCGTATATTTTCATCGTACTCGCATTTTAAAATAACTATATGACTATCAAACTCAATATCTTCGTTATGCAAACGCTGAATCGTTTCGTTATAAATTTCCTTGCGCTCTCCGTGGAAGCCGTATGGAAAAATAATTGTTTCAATATCGTCGCACAGCAAATAATTTCTAAAAACGCAGAAAATATTTTCAGTTACCGCCTTTTTTGTTTTATCGGTAAATTTAAACGGGTTTATCGCGCGGAGGCAATCGGAGTCTACATATGCGCTATGGAGACAAATTTTCAGCAGCGAGTTTGCGGCCGTTGTTTTCCCAACGCCGTTTGGACCAACTATTGTAATTATTTTTTTCACGTTACCGCCTCCTTGCGAGAAAAAATCTTTTCATATGAAATAATTATTCTTTTACCGTTTTTACGACGTTTTGAACTCTTTCAGTAATCGAATTTTTATAGTTTATAAGTTTATGAGAGTATTCGCTGTTCATGCAGGAGCTGTTAATAATAAAGTCTGCCGTCGCGCGGTTATTCGCTATTGGGATATCGTAGACTTGAGCGATTCTTAAAAGAGCTTTTACATCAGGGTCGTGAGGTTGTGCGGTGAGCGGGTCGGAAAAAAATATCACAAGATCGATTTTTCCGTCTACAATACGGGCGCCGATCTGCTGATCTCCTCCGAGAGGGCCGCTGTTAAATCCGCGGACAGGCAGTCCGGTAATTTCGGATATAACCTTAGCGGTTGTTCCCGTTCCGAACAGAAAATGGTGCTCCAGGCTCTTTTTGTTTTGACGGCACCAGTCTATTATTTCAGGCTTCATATTATCGTGGGCTATTAAAGCGATGTTTTTCTGGGCCGCCATTATATGGGTGCGTTTTTCTTCCTGCATAATTTTTCGATCCTTTCTTTGACGCCGCGCTGAAAACAATCAGTATTATTTATTTGATTCGGCGTAACTAACGGCGTTAAAAATCATATCTTCAGATTTTTAAACGTTTTCTTATTATAGTAAAAGGGGCAATATCGATAGATACCGCCCCATTGCTATATTATTATTTTAACATATCGTGTTTATTCTGTCAATACCATATTATTAAAGCCGAGTTGATTTTTACAGATTTAAATAATATCGCATATAAAGCTGAAGTTTGGCCGATGAGAAAGCTTTTTATTTGCTTTGCCGCTAAGCCAAGCGTGCGAAGCAAAATTTTTCGAGTTTTTTATAACAAAACTTTTAGCAAGTGTTTTATCTAACAATTATTATGAGATTTTACTTATATGTCTTTTCCCATAAATCGCCGAGGCGACTTGCCGTAGTTAACCGAGCGAACTGCTTCGATAATTTCATCCTTTCGGCTTTCAGCATTTGGTAAATCACAGACGATGTCGTTAAGATCATATGGTCCTTGCCTAAATCTACCTACGGATGCGCCGTGAAATTCCCCGTCTATAAGAAGGTACTGCAGAGGCTCGCAGTCATACTCAAGCCCCTTGACCATCTTTTTCGCCATATCCTTCAGAATGTGCTCGTGAGCCTTATAAATAAAATCGTTACGGTGAATAGCATAGACGCGGTTGATGGTCTTGGGGGTGTAGTATTCAAGAAGATCTTCGTCGCTTTTAAGCATATAACCCGACGACCGTGCTATCAACGCTCCTTCGGATTCAAGCTCTCCGACAGACGCCTTAATTTCTTTTTCAGGTATCTTATAAAAAGATTTCGCCATTGCGGTATCAAACCATACGATTCTGTATGCAAACCTTTTTAGTACGATTTTCAGCGCTTCCAACCTGGTATATCGGTCTATTCTCATTTCCGGAAACATTTCTGAGAATTTGAGCCAACCGCGATCCCATCCGCCGTCGTACTGATCTTCATAAATCAGGAACGCTTCCTGCAGGCGGTGAAGGGCAGGAGTTATTTGCTTAACGAGCAGACCGGTTTCCTCTTTTATTAACCGAATATTTAAAGGACCTTCTCGCTCTATAAGATCAAGTATCCGCAGCTGCTCCACTGTTGGTTTTGTAAGGGGTTTTCGATAGAGAGAAGCAAACAGTTCTAAGTCTTCTTCCATTATCCAACCGATATTGCCGCCGGCAAAGCGACCTTTGACAAGTCGGCGATTTTTTTGACGATTCCTGTTAAACTCTATATCGTCGAAATCAGCGCGGAAAACAAGCGTAGGCGGCTCTCCAAACCCGTTAAAATACACGTTTTGTCCCGGCTGTGTATCGCGGTATAGATTTATATATTCCGCTTCGTTCGCTTTGTTTATAAAGCGCTGACGCTCCATGCGGAGTGATATTATTTTTAAATTATTCATGTTGTTTCAGTCGATTCTTATCCATAATGCGGGACGAACTCCGTTCAAAGTATGACGTTCGTCTTCTTTCGACAGCCAGCCGCAGCCGTCTTGAACAAAATGTCCGTCTGCCAATAAATCGGCGTTTCCAATATTTATTTCGCCATGGTCGAAGCCGTCTCCGGCAAATCCGCCTATACTGGCCGAGCATCGTGAGTTTGCTCCCGGGGATCGGAGTCTCCAAAACTGAACGATACCCATGTCGTCGACCGCGCGTCTATTTATGTTGTATTGATCGTCGATCCACGGTAAAAATTCATCCTTGCACCACTCGCAATTTGGGTACATATACCGACTTTCCAGTTGTCCGCTGTCGCCGAAATACTTTATGACTTCATCGATACTCAGCAAAAAGATTTTATCATTTGTTGGGTTTCCGCCGTTCGTACCATACCACGGATTATCGGCGTTTACGTTTGTGACCTCGATAATTCGGTTACGATCGCTTTCGCTGAAAGAATAATAAAATTCACCGTTTAGATATTTACGTAAATCGCATGATTCCCACGTGACTTCTGTTTCTTCACCATGATACGCTCTTTTTTCAATTACTTTTTCTGTAAGAATAAGCGCTCGATCACTCTGCTTCTCAAGTATGTACCAATCAAATTTACCGAATTTTATTTTCCCGCCTGCGGGAACAGGAATAGGCTTTATAGGCGCTCCGCAATACGGACACATTTCTCTATCATTAGAATCATTCTTTTTACACTTGGGGCATAACATAAATTCAATTCTCCTTTTCCCAGCTTCTTACTAGGATTATGTTTCCGTCTAAATCCTTAAAATAAAACGATTTGGCTCCCCATGGCCATACGATCGGTTCTGTCGGAACGCAAATTCCCAGAGATTTTATTCTTTCATACTCCTTTGTGGCATCCTCGCAGTTAAAGCCGATATGCAGGCGATCGTTGCCGCGAGCGGAGTAATCGAGTTCCGGACGATCTCTCATAGCCGCGTTTTTATCGTAAATGGCGACGCCAAGTCCGGGAACAGAGACGTATGAATGAATGTCGTCGCCCTGTGCTTTTACAGCAAACAGCTTTTCATAGAACTCGGCAAGCGCCGGCACATTATCCGTGATAAGACAAACGTCTGTAAACTCAAGCATTATCGTTTTACTCCGCTTAACAGTTTTTCTATTTCCGATTTGATCAGCGAGATCATCGCTATACGTTCGCTGCTGCACGGTATTGTTTTTTCATCAAAAAGTTGTTCTTTTGGAAGCTGCCACACGGGTCCTTTTTCAGGAGTATCTCCTGCAACCCTTGGGTATATATGCCAATGTAAATGTGAAATCCCGTTGCCGAGAAGCTCATAGTTTAGCTTATCGGGGATTACAGAGTTGTAGACTGCTTCCGCAACGATAGACATTTCCTCAAGAAACTTTATCTTGAAATCCCATGGCAATTCATGAAGCTCGCTTGCATGCCGCTTGCATATAAACACTGTGTATCCTTTAAAACGCTGACGCCATCCAAGGGATACGTATCCTGTTTCAAGTTCGATTATAAAATATGGATCGCTATGTATATTTAAAATGTTGTCGCACATTTTGCAGCTCATATTATTATTTCCTCTAACTCTTCATAATTCAGCCTATCCTCTTGTATAAGGTATTTTTTTATTGGGAGAAACGTAATAATTGAAAGCGCCATTTTTAATTTTGACAAAAATGGCGCTATAGTATGCGATTGATTTTTACTATTTAAATACGCACCAGCATACGCCGAATTTATCGGTCAGAAAAAATTGACAGGGACTGTAGTCGCATTTCCCGATAGGCGAACACGTAATAGCGTCTTGTTTCAGAGCTTCGTACGCTGTTCTTACTTTTGCTTCGCCGCCTTCGCCAAAGTGAAAACAAAACTGCATCGTATTTCCGTGATTCACTTCTTCTGTAATTTCAGATACAGCGATCACCTGTCCGTATGCGCTCAGTTCCGAATGCATATAACCTCCGTTATCATCCGGAAATTCGCATAAAATATCCCCGTTGAAGGCCTTTTGATAGAGTTTAAGCGCTTCTTTGCTTCCTTTTACGTATACCTGCATCGTTTAAGATTTCGAAAAAAATTATGTGTTGTTTTTAACCCATATTTTACATTGTTCTATCCTTGCACCCGGCGGGTTGTCTCCATGCTCCTTATCTAAATAGGAAAAGGAATACAATAGCTCGCATGGAATATCGGGACATTCTCCGCAGTGTTTATAACCTTTGCTCTGACAGCATATCGCGACGGGACACTCGCCGTAGAATGGATGACCGTTTGTCTCTATACACCCGCCGCAGCCGCAGGTTTCCTTCCACTCGCATCCTGTGCAGTGAAGTCCGCATCTTGAATCAATCATACTATTACCTCCATCTCTTGTAAACAACGATCTCGGAGTCGTAACCCTCGCCGTACTCGCATACCAAAAGATAGTTCTCGTCAGCCGTGAGGCCGTAAAATCTGTCGCTGTTCTTTTTGCAGATCTGATTTCCGAGATATACCCTGTCATCGTCCCAGAATTTTATTTTCTGTCCTCCGGGAAGCGTGTACTGTCCATTTATGTATGCGCCGTGGAGTGCGTTGAGATTTTTAACCTCTTCCATATCCTCGATTCCGAGCGCGTTGAACTCAGCGATCAACTGTTCCTTCAACTTGCAGGACGCCTCAAATGATCTCCCGCAATTCTCGCATTTTTTGTCTTCGCAGCATACTGCGATCATGCAAGAACCGCCGTAAGGACGACCGTTCGTTTCCGCACATCCTCCTTTGCAGTAATCGCTTCCCCTTGCTTCACATTCGTTGCAGTCGAGTCCGCATATTGTTTTCATTTTTAATCCTCCTGTATTTTCTTTATTGGGTGGCGAACCACCGTTTTAAGCTTATTTATATTACATCTTCTGGGATCGGAAAGATATATCTCGTGGTGATAGCGCGAGCCCGCTATGTCTGGAGCGTATCCGTATCGAGAGGCGTATTCGTGCATTTCTGCGATCGCCCTAGGCTCGTCGTCGTATGACCCGACGTGCATACGCTGTACGCATTCGCCCTCATTGTAGGTGAGGAACTCAACCTTTGAGAAGTCGAGCTTCTTTTTTCGAGACGCTGCGTCTACCGCCCAATCGAAATCTTCCCTCGTTACAAAGTCCGGAAGTCGAATAAGGGATATGAAACTGAATTTCTCCTTTCGGGAATAATCTATTTCTTCTTTTCCGCCCTGATCCCAAAGCCCTTCGAGAGGGGGAACTACGTATTCGAAGCAGCCGTCTATTTTGCGGCCGCCTCTATAGCTCGTTTTTATGGTAAAGGCTACGCAGTATAGCAAACCGATAGAGTTTTTATATTCTCCGTTATCGTCGTTTGGATCTCCTTTCCCTCTAACCGCGATGTAATTCATCGGCGGTATTGTTACGATGGTCGGTTTTTTCGGGGGCATATAAAATTCTTTGTATTCTTTTTTATAGTCGAACGCCATCTGTATCCCCTTAATTATTATACCTGATTTCTTGTAAAGACGTTTTTAGAAAGTCGATATAGGCGCTGTGAAATGTCAAAAACTTGATAAGTAATATTGTCTGAATTTAATATACCATTTCAAACACGACAACTGTATGTCATGATTCGTATAAATTCTTTATAGAATCCAGCGTAGATTTCATAAGCTCGATCATTTCCGGAGGATCGAGAATTTTAACTTTGTTTCCAAAACTTAAGAACCACTCCACCGCGCCTTTCTGGCTTGTAAATCCCCACTGAGCGTACAGCCTTCCGTCTTCAAGCTCTGTAAACGAGGTATGGCCGTATTCTTCAACCAATCTGTATTTTACAGACGGATCGTATACGGCTGTTATTATATAATCGTCCGTCATGTTAAAACCGAATTGCTTTTTCTCTTCTGGAATATCTATGACGTCGAAGGTCTCGTCCGTTATCTGGAGGTCCCACAGGCGTCTGAGCTTGTACATACGAAAATCCCGTCGTTCCATACAGAATCCAAACACATACCAGTCCGACCATTTGAAAACGATCAGATAAGGATCGATCAGCTTGTCCGCTTCGCCTTTGTTGTAGCAATAATGGAACGCAATCCGTTTCGTTTCACTGATCGCCTGCTTAATCGTCTCTAGTTTGGGGGCAAGGTCGTCTTTATAGTAGGACGCCAAGTCAATAATCATAGTATCCGCTAATTTGATCGCGGAGTTATTGCCGATTTTCTGAGCAAGATTTTCTGCGGCGGCAGAGTTGGAAACGCTGTCCAGCGTTTTAAGTCCCGTAAAAATAGAGGTTAGTTCTTTCTCAGTAAATATAGTCGTATCGATCGTGAATCCTTCCATGATGGAAATGCCGCCGTTTGCGCCTTGCGAAGTGACGATGGGTATACCGGCTTTGCATATGTCCTCGATATCGCGGCTGATAGTACGACGAGATACCTCGAACTTTTCAGCAAGATAAGGAGCCGTAACGTTCTTTTTTTGTTGTAATGTTGTGATTATTCCAATCAGGCGGTCAATTTTCATGCATTATCATCCTTATGTTCGATTAAGCATATATTATCGCTTAGATTATAAATTGAATCTCTCTTTGATCATTTTTGCAACCGCATCCGGCGCAAGATTTGAATTGTCGATCTTAATATAGTTTTCAAACGTTATCTCGCCATCCATGCTTTCAAGGCGATATTTTTTATCTAGATTAACGTTATTTTGATATGACGCTTCGATATTTCTTTTTGTTGCCTTATTGGCAAGACGATTTTCAGTAACGTTTCTTTCAAAACGAACCTCGCGTGAAGCGACAAGCTCTACGTAATAGAATTCTGTACCGTATGGCGCGAAGATGCTCTTTACATACTCGATATAATCCCAATCGGATTTTTGATCGAACGCCCACATATATGTGAATATCATTCCGTAATTGTCGGTTTTAGCGAATTCCTCAAAAACTGCCTGGCGAAGCTTGTTTATGGCTGGGCCATTGTACTCTCCAAATATCTCGATCACAGGTTCAATAGTCATGTGGTTGTGAAATAACCTCAATCCGGTTATTTTCATAAGCTCCTGCCCGACGGTCATTTTACCGACGGCGGCGTTTCCAATCATGAATAATAATTTCATTAGTTTATTTTCCCTTTCTTTTCCGACGTCGTTCGCTTTCGCCGTTTTCTCAAATACAATAATCAATATTTTTCAAGTAAATTTTCTTAAAATCACTTTGTATCAGAATCTCGATATCGTTTCCTGACACCATGTAAAAAGCAAGGCGAATACTTCGTCAAAGTCAAATTCGGCGCTGGTTTCTAAAGAAATCGCCGTATCCAATACAAGTTTATCTTTTCCGGATAACGCGTTTGAAAGTTCTTTCTTGGTATTGATAAACGCTCCGCTGTTCAAGTAGCGTATATTTTGCAAAATGAAAAACACGGACTTATATGTAGAAGGAATCTTTTCAATATTCTTTTCCGTTGAGGAATGGATATATCGATGGCAAATTTCATGATAGAGATTATTCAGACTAATTTTTATAAAATTTCGCAGGTCGTTTTCGGAATACTCTGGAGTAAGCTCCGCAAGACGTCCATAATAATCCTTTGTCGTATTCAGAATGTGGCAGATTTCAAGCGGATTCCAATTTAACAGATCCTTTTTGCCGCAGATAAAACCGCAGGATTTATCATAGTTTTCAAGCGAGCTAATAATATTTTTATATTCGTCAAGATCCCTGATGGAAATGTCGTCGATTACGACCATTATATCTATATCGCTGCTTTCGGTTGCTTCGCCTCTTAAATAGCTGCCTTGCAGACCGACGTATAACAGCCGTTCTCCATATGCTTGCTTTAGCAGACTTATCAATTTCGGTATGTAAACTTCAATGTTAAACATTGTTTTTTCCTTTCCTTGCGACAAATACTGTCGCAAACTCAGTGTCAAACTGTTCCAAAACAGTAAGTCTCGACGTTTTAATATATTCGGCCGTCGTTTCAGGAGAATCGGGATATATTTTAATTTTACGAGAGCCGTTATCTATGAATTCGCTTGGATTCTTATCTATCGAAAGAACGAATAGGCCCGAGTCATTTAGTAACGCGGCAGCCTTGTTTATAGCTTTTTTCTTATTTTCAATATGCATGAAGGTGAGCGATGAATAGATCGCGTCAAAAGAGCGCCCGAACTCGTAGGAAAGAAAATTCCCGCAAATCAGAGCGGCGTTCTTTTGTTCCGCAAGGTTCCTTTTCGCGCGCTCGACGGTTTTCGGCGAAATGTCAATACCGCGGAATTCACCGCACATAGGAGCTACTCGAGTTGCCAGTCTCCCGGTTCCGACTCCTATTTCAAGGACTGATTTTTCTTTATCAAGCCGCATTTTATCGATAAAGTCCTGGCCGTCCCAATTATCCATGTAATCACGCAGAGGCTTCGGATCGTGAACAGGATCGTTGTCCTCGTCGGCGAGCTGATTATAATGCGACACGACGCTAAATTGTTGATCGGCCGTTTCGGCAAACGTTTTTGGAGTTGAAATTTGACTTTCCATATCAAGCTTATCCCAAACGGCGGACCAAATCAGATAAGGCTCAAGAGGCAATTCATCCTTAACCTTTACGTGCGCTCCGTCTCGAACAAGCAATCCGTCCCGAGCCATTTTTTTGGCGTCGAAATACAGTCTTGCGCCGGACAGATATTCAGCGTCTTGATCCATTATAATTTTTCCTCGCTGTTTTGAATTCACGACAATTTCTCCGGCGATTCCGCCTCCAAACATTATGTAATCGCTAAACTCGGGAGGGTCTCCAAGCATTGCGCCGACGGCAAATTCATCTGCCGATCCTTCAGATTTTAACTTGTTGAAGCTTTTCAGAGCACCGTCTCGCTGAATCTGCTTCCAAGCTGACATAGGCGCGCTATGTATCAATACGGATGTTTCATATTCGCGAAGTTCAGGTTCATTAAAGGCGCGGCCGATATAAGCTTTTTGCGTTTCGTCATACTCTTTTTGCGAAATTACCAAAATACCGTTTAGCCCGTTCGCGTTGCAGTATCCAATAAAATCGCCTACGGCAAATTTCCATTTTTTATGGACAATCTTGCTGATAATAATATTGTAGGCGGAATTGTTTTGATTTCCAACAAAATAACGGTATTCTTCGCTGTCGGACAAACGCAATATTAGCCATGTATCGTCGTATTCACGCCCGGTAAAGGGATTTGTTTTGCTTTTTGGAAGATCGTCGATTCTATAGATCATTTTATGACAGATTTCCTTTCAGATATTTCTTTTACCCGCAGGTCGACCATTGTTTTTACAAAATGGAGGTCTTTCATATCTGGATTGTCAATTCTGAACGTACATCCGCAGACTCGGTCAAAGCTTTTGCCGAAAATAACCTTCCGTTTTCCTCCTCCGCATGAGCCGCAGTTAGCGCAATGGTCTACATACTTCCAGCCGGCGTTTTTGATTTCGTCGCTTATAGATTCGTCTTCATAGGCGGAACTGTCGTCAGACCATATTGTCCAGAAATTTTCCGGTTCGTCGGGGTTATTGATTGAAATGAAACATACGCGCTCGTCCGCGCATTTTATCTGATAATAGATTTTGTTTTTCCAATAACCGTCGTTATCCTTATGGAATGTTAGTCCGACAGAACCCAGATATTTAACTAAATCTAGAGCTGTACGCCGCGCGTCGCCGAATTATTGAGCTTTATAATTTTATAATTTGTTCTTAATTTTTCGGCGTTTCTGATAATGGATTCTTTTATGGACGCTTTTTTAATATCGTCTGCATTGATACTATATTTTCAAGGGTCCCAAATTGGTTGAGCAGCAAGGTCGCCGTTTTCGGGCCTACCTTATCCGCGTCTTTAATATTGTCCGACGCGTCTCCCGTCAGAGACTTGAAATCAGCATATTGCGAAGGTAAAATATTAAATTTTTCGCTTAGGTAATCGGAATCGATGATAACAGTCTTATCGCCTCGGTATCTAAGCACGGACACTCTATCTGTTATGAGCTGAAAGAAATCGCTGTCAAGCGACGAGACGATAACCTCGTTTTCTTTACCGTATGCGAGAGCGTAAGCCGCGATTAAATCGTCAGCTTCGCAATCGATTGTTTCCGTATGCTTTATGCCGAGATAATCGAGCGCGGCGTATACGTCATATATCTGCGAAAATGGGGTTTCTTCCTCCGACATTTCGCTGTAATTTGTTCGGTTTGCCTTATAATTAGTGTCGAGAGCAGAACGATCGTTTTCGTATTCTCCGTCAAATAATACGGCAATGTGCGTCGGTTTTACTTTACGTATGATTTTTAACAATGCGCCTACAAATCCGAGCGTTCCCTGAATAGCTTTGCCTTGTTCGTTTACAATTCTTGACGGCATACCGAAAAACATTTGAAACATCAGGTTGCTTCCGTCGACCAGAAGTATTTTGTTCATTTTAGTTTTTCCTTAACGCACGTATATCTTTTAATATCAAATTTTACTTTAATGTCGGTAATAACAAAACCGTTATTTTTATAAAATCCTACTGCGCCGTCGTCAGTTTCAGCAACTATTTTGTTTATATTAAATTTACCTAAAACAAAATCAATAAGTTTGCTTCCTATTCCTGTATATTGATTTTCGGGGTTGACTGCAATATCAAGGATTGTCGAATCTTGGTTATTAATTTCAAAAACAATAATACCGAGTTTTTTTCCATTTTCTGAATAAGTATACACCAAAGTTTTTTTACTTTCTTTATATGTTTTTGCGCGGCTTAACAGTCGTTCAGTCGTGGGATTATAAACGCTCGGTGAAAGTAAATTTATAATGTCGGTATCCATTATATTTTCTTTAACATCGCAAATGGCCGTAATATTATATATTTCAATCCCCAAAGCTCCAATTTTTTTAATCTGATCTTTTGAATAATACCGTTCCATATCTGTGTAATTTGATATATTAAGAAATTGAGCGGGATATCCGCATTTATCAAGGGGTAGTTTTTCATAAAGAGCTTTAAAATCATCAAATCTATGTAACGCTTTTACTTTAGCAATTATTATATCATAATTTCCGACGCAATTAAAAATGATTGCGTCGTTTATCTGTATACGTTTCCTCTTTTCATCATTGAGCCGAAGTTCAATAGTTTTATATCCGTTTGCAATCTTTATAAATGCCGACGGAACTAAATTCATATAGTGAGTCATAACAAATACTCCTTGATATCACCGACAAACTGATTACCGCATCGGGCGAGCTCGCCGAGAACACGGTCAATGCCTTGCTCGGTCTTATACCAATTATCTTTCGTAATATTTAAGCAAATTACAGGACATACGATAAATTTCACATCAGGAAAAGCCATTTGGTACAGCATAAGGCAGCGCCTGGCGTGAAAGGCTTTGCAGACGATTAACGCGGTTTTCAGATCAATTCCTTTTTCATCCGTCGCCTTTCTTGAAAAGAACGCGTTGTCGCGCGTATGACCGGATTTATTCTCTCCGATAATCGCGTTGGCGGGAACTCCGTTTTTTAGAAATACATCGGTAAAAAACTCGCAGTCGGTCTTGTAATCGCCGTTATATATATCAGCTTTTGAGCGAACTCCAGGCCACGAGTCGCGTTTTACGCTTACTCCGCCGGACGGAATAAGCAGCTTTGCGTATCCTTTACGGTACAGTTCGGCGGCGTATTCCGGTTGTTCGGGATGAGAACCTCCGGGGAGGAAGATGGCGTCTGCTTTTTCCGGCTTGTCGGAAACAAATATGTAGTCTGAAACGTCTGATATAATTCGGTTTGTCATTGATATCCCTCTCCTTTATTATGGGCGCAATATGCGATCGGTTTCATTACCTCGCGGCCCACCATTCTTCTTTGAATTGAGCGATGGAGCGTTGCCTTTGCGATCTGTCTTCGCTTACAGCCTTTGTAGCGACTGCGAAGAGCTTTTCGTCAAGCTGCCATTTGTCAATCGTACGGTTATAATCGCCAAAGAGTGCAAAGGCTGTGGCGCCGATTGTGTAGACGTTTGTGATCTCATCTATAACTGCTCCAAGCTCATATTCTTCGGGAGATTGAAAAAGTGAACTGCCCCACATCCGACCCATGTCGTTGACGCAAGGCTGCTTTCGGAAAAAGTCAATATCGCATATTGTGGTTTTCCCATTCTCAATATCATACATTACGCTGCCGTCATAGAAATCGACAGCCGCATAATTTTGTGAAGCGACGTACTCGAAAAAATTCAGTATATCGTTGAATACTTTCAGTCTTGCGCAGACGGGCAGCCGCATAAATCTGCGTCGTTCAGCCGGATACATTCTTCCCATGCAATCTCCGTCCGCCCATTTGAATATCATGGCGAAGCCATCGCCGATTTCTTCTGCGTCAATAAATTCAATTAAATTTGTATGACGCAAGTCTTTGTAAATAGGCAATGAGGCTTTTAGTCGTTCAATCGCATCTTCTATATCGCCGTTATACTGCTCCGTAGGGGCTCCGGCAAATTTTATGAAGTAACGGCGACCGTCTTTTTCAGTTCCAAAGCAAATGTTTCCGGAGTCTTGATCGTCGAAAATCTTGAACACTGTTCCATACTTGCTAATAAAGCTGAAATCAAAAGATTTTTTCAGCTTATACGGCAAGCCGTCGGTATACTGCAAATAATATCCCCTGAAATACCAAGTCGGTATGGGATTTCGCATATTATCGTACCAAGACAGAATTTCTTTGGCTTGACTCGTCATAGTATTTACTTCATCCTGACCAAAGGGAATCGCCCAATATAATGATGAAAGCGTATTGCTCGAAATATATAGAGCCAGCAGCTTCCAAAATTTCAGAGGGACCTCGCCGTCGAAATATCCGTTTACCATACCTGAAGCAAAAAGAGGAGATTTCTGCGCGCACCAAACGATACGGTTGAATTCCTCCCATGGATCTCCAAAATCACAGCGGTTAAAATCAATGATATGAAGTTGTTTATTTCGGTCGATCATCATATTTCCGATGTGATAGTCGCCATGCTGATAGACCTGCGGCCTGTTTTTCAGCAAACGGCGGTTTTGATTTATGTAATCGATAAAGGCCTGTCCGTTTTCATATTTAAGAGGACATTCGCCGTACTTTTTTATTTTTACATCCAGTTTACGATTAAATCGTTTTTCCCAATCTTCTCTGCAAGATTTGACGTCGGTATCTTTTGAATATGGAATCGAATGGATCTTTCTTAATATTACTCCCGCTTTCAAACCATAGGCGTATTGCTGCGTATCGGAAAGAAACGGAACGACATCTTCAGCGTCTGATCCGTCAATCCAGCTCTGGATAGAATAGACGCCTTCTTCACAAGAGCCGAATTCTATAGGTTCGCACATAGGAACGCCAAGTGAGGCCGCCTGTTTCATTATATTAAATTCTAACTTTTTTTCGTCAAACAGCGCTGTATCGGAAACTCGCAAAAGATACCTCGCGCCGTTCTCGTCGGTAACGCAGTATTTCTTATCGCTTGACCAGCCTTTGTTTATTAGTTCTTTTTTCACAAATTTCATATGCTGAGATATCTCCTTCTAAATATATCTGATTTTAAGGCTGTATTTATTTTCTTATATGAATATACAGAACTCTGGACTTTTACTCGCTATCTATTCTTTAGTACAGTACCTTATATAACCGGTAAATTTTAAGTTGACTCCAAGAGATCGCGCCAGATCCGCTATCGTACTATCGTCGTTATCGGTGTACCAACAGCCGCTTATAATACTGTCAATTTTGTTAAAGCCGGCAAGCACAGTATCTTCGTACAGGTCTTCAAACACATCCGGACGTTTTTCGAGCAGAACCGTTTGCGCGTCTGCGGGAAGAGCAGAGAGGGTTTCTTTATTTACAAAGCCTGTTGAGGTTACAAGCTTTCCGCCGGATTTTAATACGCGATAAGCTTCCTTAAGCGCCTTTGCCTTGCTTCCTTCGCAATTTCCAACGCCGCCTCCGTCAGAGATAATATCGATGCAGTTATCCTTGAAAGGTATATTGCAAAAATCAAACGCCGCGTAATAAAGATTCGGTGAATCAATCGTTTTATCAAGGAAACTTTTCCATTCTTTGACAACTGTGGGCGAAAGATCGCTTATGATTATCGTTGAATCCGGATCAGCTTTGAGTATATACGGCATAAAGCCTCCGCCGGGACCTGCGCCGATTTCAAGAATTATTCCTCCTGATGAGGCGATTGATTTTCCGACTTCATCCAAGGCGGCGTTTTCTGCCTGAGCGTTATTCCAATTCCGTTTGATCCAATTATTTTTTTGAATTTCTTCTACCCATTTTTTATTATAACTGCGCTCCTGCTCCGACACAAAATATGATATTCCGTCGTCTCCTATCCTTTTACCGGTCAGTTTAAAAATCAAATCGATATCCTCAAGCATTTCATTAATCGATACGCAGTATAGGCGCGACAGTTCCAAAAGAAGATCAATATCCGGAACTGTGTTTCCGGTTTCCCACTTTGAGACGGCTTGAGGAGTTACGCCGAGCTTTTCAGCCAAAGTCGTTTGCGAAAGCCCTTTTTTTCTTCTGAGTGCCGCTATCCTTTTTCCAAAATGAATTTTATTTACCACACTTTACACCTCGTTTCTTTTTTTGAAATAATTATACGGAATTTTATGTGGTTATGGAAGCGATTGACCGTTTAAGAAAAAGCAAATGGTACAACTGTCGGTTGAAGTTTGGCGCAAGTTTTTTGTACGGCTGTTTATTACTAAAATTCCATACATATCTGTTCGTTTCTGTCGGGAAACTCGTTAATATATGAAAATATACTATCATGGCTGTACAGAACGCCGTGAGAACTGCACTCTGTTTTTATCATCTCCATAAGCTTGTCCCCGTTGTCAGATGGTATCTCATATGCGTTACCGTATTTTCCGGCATAAACTTCTTTAAGACCGGGGAAATGTTTGTCCAGCGCGGCGTAATAATACTCTCTGTCGCCGCCGCGCAGCGTCATCCCGCCGTTTCCAAAGGTAAGCACGCCTTTAACTCCCGCGTCAAAGCAATAGCTTAATATTCCGCTCACGTTTTCTTCCGAGTCGTTTATAAATGGAAGCATGGGGGTGAACCACACTACGGTGGGTATGCCCTCGTCACGGCAGGCTTTGAGAACCTCATACCTTCGTTTCGTAGAGCATACGTTTGGTTCGACTATACGGCATAGCTCTTCGTCATAGGTGGTAAGCGTAATCTGCACTACGCATTTTGCGCGATCATTTATTGCTTTCAGCAGGTCGATATCCCGTAGGATCAGATCAGATTTTGTAAGCACGGTTACGCCGAAACCATATTGATATATTATTTCCAGACATCGGCGTGTTAACTTCAGTTCCGCTTCACAGTGCATATACGGGTCGCACATCGCTCCGGTACTTATAACGCATTTATTTCTTTTTCGTCTGAGGGCGTTTTCAAGCAGAGAGGGTGCGTTTTGCTTGACTTCAATATCTTCAAACAAATGCTTCATTTGATAGCAATCCGAACGGCTGTCGCAGTATATGCAGCCGTGGGTGCATCCGCGATATATATTCATTCCGTTGTGTGTGGACAGTATACCTTTGGCGTTAACAAAATGCATCGGATTCTCCTTGGAAAGGCGTTTTATTATGAGCTGTTTTTGTTTTATGGATTTAAGACAAAATTACGTATCTTAAATTTCAGATAATTATAGACGTTTGAGACACGAATGCTTTTTGTCTATTTCAAATCCATTATTTCTATAAAAGTTTAGAGTTTCCTCTTTATTTGAACCAGTTTCAAGTGAAATTTTATAGGCTCCCTTATTTTTTGCTATTTCCGTTGCTTTACTGAGAAGTGCGGAAGCAAACCCTTTATTGCGATATTCAAGGTGCGTGACAACGTTTTCAATTATTGCAAATGGTCGAATATTATGAGTCAGGCTTTCTATAATCGCCATTTGAAGCGACGAGACAACCGTGCCGTCGATTTCTAGCACCAATAGATACATATTATCATTTTTTTCAAATTTATCAAGCGTTTGAGCCCATACTGACATATCTTGTTCCTCTTGGGGTGGGAAACTGGTAAAATGCTCAAAGTATAATGATTTCAGCGCTTCAGCGTCCGCGGCTTTTGCCTTTCTAATTAACATATGTAAAATTCCCTTTATTTATATTTTTCTTCAGCATACATATTCCGAAATCAATTTGTTTCATGAATATTTTTTCAAAAAAGAAATTATATTTATCAGCTTCGCTAATTTAAAATATCATTTCATCATTTCCCAAATAGTTCCATTTGACTATCTTTGCAGGATTTTATCTCTCTCGACCTTATAATATCGTCAGATGATATCTCTCCGTAAAGCAGGGGCGAGGAAGGATTGTGCCTGCCGCAGCAATTGCTTAACAGCGTTTGACTTAGGTTAGCATAGCAATAAACGCATCCGTTTTTACATGTGTTATACGCGCCGATGTCGATGCTGGCGGCGCAGCCGCACGCGCCGCGCTGATTTTTATCTTTTTCAATATCAAGCTTATAGTTGCCGATACGTTCCAAACGGGTCTTGTCTATACAGCTGGCGTGACCTACCCCATATTTGCTTAAGTCGACGTTTTCGGCGCAGGTATCGATATATATGCCGTGTTCCTTTGCTGTTTCGCTGAAACAAGCGGCTATTTCTTCCTCCTGTTCTGGATACAAAGGGCGAACGCCGAGAGAAGCGCTTTCTCGCTTTATGTTCTTATATATGTCGATGAAACTTATCGTACATTTTTCGGTATAGTCCGCTAATTTATCGCAGAGCAGACGAAAATACTTAACGTGATATTCAATATTGTACTTATCGCTCAGAAGTATCGGATCGTAACGCCATACTACTCTTTCTTTGCCGATTATTGAAGACAGCTTCTGAAACGCAGGTATCAAAATATCGTTCTTTGAAGGGACGTTTTTTTCCACGTCAGTCCCATACGGAGTCAGCGTAAACTGAAAGTAGTATGTATAGTCGCGCAGCTCATCAATGCGGCGAAGCATAGGCGCGGGATTTTTTGTCCATAAGACGATACCGTCGACAACGTCCGGAGATAACGATACTTCGCTGATCCGACGTGGGTTCATAGGATTTCGGACATATACAAATCCCGCTTTAATGCGGTTAAAAAACCATTTGGAATAGTACGACGGTATGTCCGTTCTGCGGCTTGCGCTGATTATCATTATTTTCTCCTTTGTAGACTAATCAGTCGGCCCGCTGTCTCTTGACGCTTGCCTTATTGATTCTTCGAGTTCCTTTTCCACATTTTATAAACGTATCTTTCCAATTACGAGCCTGTAGATTTATACTTTCTCAAACCGAACCTGAAAAAGCAATAGCACGGTATCATGAATACAAATCCGAGAAGCGGTAGGAATATCAGACCAATATCCTCCGATCTATCAATAAGATAAAGAAACGGATAATACTGAAATAACGCGATCGGAATCACGTACGTGAAAAATTTCAATACGCCTTCACCGTAGATGGAGAGCGGATACTTTCCGAATTCACGGCTGCCATCCGTAAAGATATTCATGAATTCCAAGCCTTCAATAGTAAAGAAACTGATACCGGCATACAAAACAAACAATGATGCAAACACAGCCATACCGCCCATCAGCATAAAAACGACTGTCATGATCTTGTCAAACGTCCATACGATTCCACTTGCTGGAACGGCGTATGCGAGCATCAGTATAGACTGAAGTAATCTGCCGACGCGAGAGAAGTCAATATTTGAGGTCAGAACCTGAAATATTTCGTTGCGCGGCCGTACCAGTATCCTATCCAGATTTCCGCTTTGAATCAGTCTGGGGAATACATCGAATCCTCGTACAAAGCATTCTGTAACGGAAAATGCCATCAACATAACTGAAAAGCATATAAGAATTTCGGAGAGCGCAAATCCATTCACAGAATGAAAGCGTGAGAACATGAAATACACGCCGAGGAATGCGGTAAAGGAGACCAGAAACTGACCAAGCGCGGTCATAATAAAGGACGCCTTATATTGCATCTGAGATTTCAGCAGCATACCGACATATTTGAAATACAGTTTCATTGCTTAACCTCCTTGAACGACTACTTTTCTTAGCGCTCGTTTCATAAGAAGGCGTCCCACTGCCAGCAGCGCTGCAAACCAAAAGATCTGAAGCGCAATGCTTTGCAAAGCGTCGATCCCGCTTATGTGTCCCGTATAAATCAAAAACGGCGCGTTCTGCATGGATGCGAATGGAAGCGCGTACATAATGGGCTGCAACGCTTCCGGAAAAAAGGGAATCGGTATGATTGCGCCGGCAAAAAACTCAGTAACCGAGGTTGCCAGAATCCGTATTCCCATGGGAGATATCGTATAAAACGCTGAAATGTATATCAGCATTGAAAATGATATCAACACTAAAAATCCGAGTATGACAGATACCAGAAATAAAACGCCCGACAGCCAATCCGATGGTAGCGTTATATTAAAGGGAGCCGGCAGAAATGCCGCAACTAACAAAATAGGAAGACAGCGGAGCATCATTCTCGAAAGCCTTACCGCCATATTTTTCGTGAACCAAATTGCATAGATATCGCAAGGACGGCACAGTTCATATGCAATGTTGCCGGATGTAATATTCTCGAATATTTCGTTGTCGTAGAACCATGTCATGAACATTGCGAGAAATGATTGCTGCATCCATATATAGCTCGACAGTTCCGGAAAGGTCATAGGGAAACTGTTCTCGCCGTTATGGTAAAAGGCCCAAAACATAAGGATAGTCATTCCGCCCCATGCGAACTGCGTCGCTATGCCGGCCCAAGCAGCGGCGCGATATTGAAGTCCGGCTATAAGTCTTATTTTGAAAAACGACAAATACTTTTTCATATCTCAAATTCCTTATAAAGAGAGGCGACTATTTCGTCCACAGATTCTCCCATGACCGATATGTCTTTTACTTCAACCTTCGAGGATATGTACGATACTGCCTGAGACGCGGTTACTTGTTCCGTGTCGATAATTATTTCAGCATGACCGCCGATGTCCTTCGATACCGTCATATGATCTAAGTTCGGCAGCTTGTCTCCCGAGTAATCTATCGTTATCGTTTTATGCGCGGAGCCCCGTTCCTTCAGGTCGGATAAAGATCCGTCAAGCAGAATTCGTCCCTTGCCGATCAGCAAAATTCGTTTCGTAAGCGCTTCGATGTCCTGCATATCGTGAGTGGTCAGAATTACGGTCGTTTTGTTTTCACGGTTTATTGTTTTGATAAATTCTCTGACGGCTATTTTTGAAACGGCGTCCAGCCCTATCGTAGGCTCGTCTAGGAAAAGAAGCTTGGGGCTGTGGAGCAGAGAAGCCGCGATCTCGCATCTCATCCTCTGCCCGAGCGAGAGCTGCCTCGCGGGGGTTTTTACAATTTCACCGATATTAAGCAGTTCGGTAAGCTGAGACAGGTTCTTTTTATACCGCGAGTCGTCTACCTTATAGATTTCGCGGATCAATTCAAAACTGTCGATCACGGGAACGTCCCACCAAAGCTGGGATCTCTGTCCGAAAACAACGCCGATATTTTGCACGTGGGAGATTCTGTCTTTCCACGGAGTCAGTCCGTCTATAACGCATTCGCCGCCGTCGGGCGTTAGAATACCGCTCATTATTTTTATGGTGCTGCTTTTGCCCGCTCCATTAGGACCAATGTAACCGACCATTTCGCCGTCGTCTATTTTAAAAGAAACGTTTTGCAGCGCTTTTACATATTCGTATTCCTTCTTAAACAGAGCCTTGAGCACTTCCGAAAAGCCTGCGTTTCGTTTTGCCACCTTAAAAGTTTTGCTTATATTTTTAAGTTCAATCATCTCTCATTCCTCATTTTGCAATAATAATAGATTAAAACAGCTTGCATGGAATTCTCATAACGGGACTGACGTTGATTTCAAATCCAAGTTGTCTATAAAAGCTTACCCTTTCAGGAATTGTTTCGAGCGACCATTCTGAATTAGGGTATGTTTCTACGCACTTCTTTATCAGTTCAGATCCTATTCCTTGTTTTTGATATTCTGGCAATACCGCTAAGTCATAAACGACGGATCGAAACATCGTATCGCTCAACGCTCTTACACATCCGACCAGCATTTCACCATCCCATGCAGAGAACACTAAGGTAGAGTTGATAAACGGTTTGTTGAAGTTAACAATCATTTCAGGCGTTGCTTCTTTTGTTTCGTCAGACCAGCCTACTGCGGCGAATAATTTTGACAGCTGATCGCAGGGCAAATCCTTATTCGTTTTGTACGTAACGCTCATTTTATCCATCCTTTTTGTTTTATCCAATTTACGGACTGCGCGAGCCCTTTTATTGTTTTTGTCTCTAGTACTACTCGGCAATCATGTTTATTTGCCAAATTCAGATATTTACCGATATCCAACTCTCCGGCGCCAAGAGCCAAATGATTTTTCTTACCTATGGCGTCATGCATATGTATGTGGCGCAGATGGCTCTTGTTTTCTAGGATATACGGTTCATCAAGTCCGCCGTAGCCGTGATTATGCCCAATGTCAAACGTCAGACCAAATGCCGGAGACTTAAGAAGAACATCAAGCGCTTCTTTCTGAAAATCATGGAAGCCGTCGCAGTTTTCAATACAAATTTTTATTCCAGAATTACCAACGGCGGATTCGCACATCGTTCGAAAATCAATTATACTTTTCAGATAATGGTCTCGATACTTGGAGAAAAGATAAACTTTTTTGTACGGAAGAGTGAAGTATACTCCGTGAGACAAGTGCATATTTAGAATGGGAATTTCCAGCTTTTTTGCTATAGCGACAGTTTCCGCAACTGTTCGACGATATCCTTCCGAGATATAAGGATTGAAATCGCTGATATTCAGATTTTCGTCAAGGTGAATCGTATAGAAGATATCATATTTACCCGCAACTTTTTTGAAATGAGGAACGTCAATTTCTGCTAACTGATATTGCGGTAAATTCATGTTGAGCTCTATAAAGCTAAGCCCTAAAGATCTGCAAAGATCAGCGCATTTTTCAAGGGAATTTGTTTCTATCAACGTCGGCATACCAATTTTGATCATACTATCTTACCTCTTTCAAAAAGTTGTTTGGTTTCTCGTCTAATTCATCAACAATCGTCAAGTTGTATTCTGCTGATTATTACCGCGGTCAGATCTATCAATTCGATATCGTATTTGTACATTCCAAACTTCTCATTCCTAAATTTATTAAACGTTCGTCATAGTATGGCGATAGAGAATAAGGTTTAATTACTTTCCTGACTATACATAGGTTTTTTTGCCAAGAACAAAATAAAAGTATCGTTAAACACAATTTTGTTTCCTGCTTCTAATACCGCGTCTCTGAGTCCGCTGAATAACTTGCTTTTATATGGCTCTGGAATAACGATATGATCGCAATGAGTTCCGCACAGCGATACATATTCGTCTGCGGTAAACTCACGCCTTCCATAAAACTCGCGTTTTTCGAAGTCTATATATCCATAGTTTGGCGCGTTTTCGTACCTGAACGATCCGTGTTTATATTCGGTTTCCGGTTTGAAATACTTTGAATACGCCTGCTGGATCTTATTGTATAGATTCTCATTCGGAGTTTTGTAATCTCCAATTGTAAACATCATTGCCAATGTTCCGCCGGGCTTCAACAAATCAAAGGTCTTTGGGAACGCAATCTCTTCGGGAATCCATTGAATTGTTGCGGCGGAATAAATCATATCGAATTTTCGATCGCCAAAGTCATGTGTGATGAAGTCGTCGTTCACTATATGGAAATTGGGATAACCCCCATATTTACGATTCATCATTTCAGCCAGATGTTCGCCGAGCTCAATTGCGTGATAATCACAGCCTGTACCCAGTATGGGGTCTGTCGCTTGTCCGGTTCCCGGTCCTAGTTCCAAAACAGTTTTCTCGGGGCCGATTCCAGCAAATTCGATCAGAGCCTTAAATAGCGCCGTACTGTATCGAGGCCTATACTTATCAAACTGCTCTGGGATGGTATCAAATACTTTTCTGAATTCCATACTTATTTTCTCCTGTACAATCATAGCTCGCCCTGTCCTTCAATTCCTTTTCCAATACGTCGGCAAAGCGCTGTATCGGCTCTGCAAGAGTTTCCGCGTAGTCAAGCAACTCCTTCTCAAACTTATATATCAAAGGAGTTCTTCGAACCTTCGCGGCAATTTCGAGCGCTTCCGGAACAGGGCATATATCGTTGTTCAGCGCCCAATCCGCAGCGTCTGTCTTGGCTATTATCTTTCCGGCGCGCAGGGTGTATACGCATCGCGCGATGTCCAGAATCCAGCCGAACGAGTGAAGCGTGCGTTCCGTCTTCCGCGCGTATTTTCTTATGGTTTCGTAATGACGTTTTACATCGACATACAAATCGCTGAAGTTCGGAGCCTTCAATCGGCTGCGAACATCTTGGCCGTACAGTAAAACGCTGCTTTCGATAAGTTCCTTTATACCGAAGCTGTCAAGAGCATACTTGTCGGTAATTCTTTCGCCTCCGGATCCCCAGTAAACGACGCGGTCTGCTTTTCCGTACATAAACGCATCCAAAGTCAACATGCCGCCTTCAAACGAACGGTAATATGGACTATCGGGACTATCGGGATCTTTTTCAAGCATTATCTGACGAAGATTTACAAGCTTTGCGGCTTGTTCTTCTTTAATTTGCCCGTCCGTCAATACAAGAATATCAATGTCGCTCCATCCAAAGCGAAAATCTCCAAGCGGAATCGAACCGTAGAGATATACGGACGGCGCCAGGTCGGAAAGAATTTTGACAATTTGTCCGGTCATTTCTTTTATCGCGCTGTCTCGAGAGTTATATTTACTCAGAACCTGACGGCAATTTCCACGAAAGAGGTAGCTTGAGCCGGCGTTGTTTTCGCCGATAATATGTAATCCAAGGCGTTTTAAAATGCTTTGCGATTTTTTGTTTTTCTTATGCGCGTATGCCTCGACATATAGCGTTTTCTGAGGGATGATTTCAAATAAATAGGAGTATAGCTGTCGGAATAGTCCTGTTCCTCTATATTTTTTATCAAATTGAATCTCCTCCATCATAAACGTTGTTTCGTCGACATAATACTGGAAATATCCGATTATTTTTGAATCGTCATAAATTAAAATAATCTGTCGGGAATCTTTTTTTAGAGCCGGGCGAACACCATCGTACCATAGACGAAAATCTCTATCGTAGCTGTTTCCCGCCGGAGCTATAACGCTCATATTAGAATAAAGTATTTTGAAAAGGATCGGTAAAAAATCATCCGCAAGATTTTTAGAAAGAAATTTAAAAGAAATCATTATTGTAATCTCATATGCTCTTTATATTTCGTATTTATAATATTTTTAGCGGTTTTAACTCGTTTTTATTACTTTTAGCTCTATTGCAGTCATATTTTATCAGATTTTTCGGCGAATAGCAATACTTATTGCGTTTTTAAATATATTTCTCATAATTTTTATATAATATAATCGTGATTTAATAATTCATATATTTCGGATTATTAAAAAAACTTTATCAAAGCAAAAAGAAAAGCGGAAGCTCCGGGCTGAACTTCCACTCTTTCCCGCAATTACAAATTATCGCGCGCTTTTTACGCGTATAAATGTGTTTTTGCTTCGCCTAATATTTAATTCTCAGACGTCTCCACGTTAGATTCGTATCCGCTCAGCTCTTCAAGGCGGTCGGCTGATTTTTCGGATACTTCTTTAAGGTCAAAGTTTTTAACGCAGTTTAAAAGCTCCGCGTAATCTTTTTCTGAAAGCTCTCCGTCCCTGTAAGCGTCTTCCGCGCGGTTGACATAATTTTGCGTAATTACGCCGAGGTATGCGCTCGACAATCCTGAATCTGCGACTTTGTCTCCGTATATTTGTCCGGCGCGTTCATATCTCGCCTCTTTAATATTCCTGTAAACCTCTGAGGCTGTGGAATTATATGTAAGGAGTACGGCTGCGGAGAGTCCTATGGACAGCGCGGTTACGACCAGTTTCGCTATAATTACTCCTTTGGATTGGCGTTTGATCTCGTCCTTTCCGTCCAGATACAACGCTTTGCCATTCGTCTTAGCGCCGCAGTTGGGACAAAATTGTTCTCCTTTTCCTATGGCGGATCCGCAAACCAAGCACTCGTTTCCGCGTCTAATTCTTTTTACGAGGAAGACCGCTTTAATAATTAGAAATACTACGAGCAGCGAAGTAATCGTGATTATCGCGATAAGCGCGAATGTTTCGCCATGACTTTCACGCTTTGCGCTTTTTCCCTTTACGGCTATGTAGCGCATATCTGCTTTTCCGTCTCCGTCCGCGTCCACGCTCATTTTCGTCTCGCCGGAAAGACGCGTTCCAGTGGAAATTACGGTGTCCTTAGTAATCGGTATTTTTTTAAATTCTCTTACGTCGGTATATTTTCCTTCTTCGTCCGGATAACTTATGACGTAATCCATTTTGCCGCTTCCGGTTCCTTCTATGTTTATCTCGTAGTCCGAGCTTTCGTCAAGTCTTAGAACTTTAACGCGGTCTTCTCCGTCCCCGTCGGTCTCGCTTTCCGTCTCGGCTTCAAACGTCAAAGAACCGAATGAAGCTCTGGTATTCAGGTTTTCCTCGGCGGAACTCAGCGTTTCTCCATTGTGCGTTACCGTAACGTCTACGGGACACGCGACGCGGATGTTTATATATTTCTTTCCGTTTATCATTTCCGCAAAGTCGTTGAACGCTCTGTACAGATCGCTTTCCGGATCGTCCACGTCGAAATCCACGTCTCCCGCGTTGTCGACAATATAATCGTACCCGGCAGACGCGACCGACGACATAAGGCTTTGACAGCTTACGAGCTCGTCTCCGGCTAAGTTATGGAAAAATCCGAGCGTATAAATAATTACGCCTTTGTCCTTTATTTCTCCGGCAAGCTGTTTTATCGGAGCTGCAAAATCTCCGTTTTCATTTTTTCCTTCGTTTGGAGCCCCGTCGCTCATAAGAACGATCAGTTTTTTCTCAGTATTAGACTTATCCAGGATAGACGCGGCGGCGTCCAGCGCGTCGTACATATTTGTATTCCCGTTCGCGCTGATTTTCATGGCTGCTCCGGTCAGAGGTATAAGTTTGTTCGAGGCTTCGACGACGGTTTCAGCTCCGCTTGAATATGTAACTATGCTGATCCTTGTAGAAGGGCTTGCAAAAAGCACGGTATCTATAAACTTAGCTGCGGAAGCGCGAGTATGGCCGATCGGCGCGCCGTCCATACTGCCGGATACGTCGAGCACCAGAACTACGTCGCGCGGAACCGTACCGAAGTCTGTGAAAGCCTTAACTGTTCCGGGATATTTATCCACCTTTTGATTTTTCGCATTGTCGTTTATCACAAGAGTAAAAGTTTCGGTAAGAGTTTCATCCGCAAGGTCGGTGAGCAGAACCGAGTAAATTCCGTTCGGCACGGAGGAAGGAATCGCGTAGGACGTCTCTCGCACGTCTTCGTCGAGAACTACAGACGAGAGATCTTGAAGTTTGCGAAGCTTGACGTTATAATTGTCGTATATTTTATTGTTTTTTCCAAATACCTTCAGAACTCCTCCGGAAACGACTCTCTTATCAAAGTCCGCCGGAATACCCGTCCGGTCGAAAGAATCGATTACTGTTTCAAGCTGGGCGTCGGACAGAGAAGAACCGCTTTTCTTTGAGGAGTCTGAATAGTTGTTCGCCGCAAGCTTAGCCGCGTTTTTTTCGAATGTGTTCCTGAATGAAACGAAATTTGTTTTTTCGCTGAGATTGGGCAGTATATTAAAGTACAGTTCGGCGAGAATAGACTCGTCTATAGCGCGGTCGCCGTCGTTAGCCATAAGATAAAACGGATGAGTTATAAGGCTTGCGCTTTCGTGGCAGTCGGTTTTTGACTCCTTGAATTTTCCGTAATCGTCCATGTCCGGGGACGCCATATCTCTGACTGAGCTTTTCCAGTCGCAGCTTCCGTCGAGAGTTCCGTCCGAGGCGTAATCGTCGACTAACTCTCCGAAAATGTCCGCAAGTCCTTCGTTTATACCGAATTGCGCGGTTTTCTGCGGGTTTGAATCGGTAATCAGATTTCTTATAAGTCCGCATTGGCTATATACAGCTCCGTGAGTATACTCGTGGGCCATTACGTCGAGCTCCGCCGAATATTCGTGATTCGAACCGCTTCTGACTCCTACGGCTATGTAATTATTTGAAAACATAGCCGCGTTGTCGATCAGATTGTTTCCAAGAAAAGTAGATACTCCTACGTAAACGGGAAGAGTAAAGCTCTCGTCGTTTCGTATTCCGGAATAATTGAACGTATCGTAGTAGAAATCGTATACTTTTTGAAGATTGGCGAGAGCGTCGACAGCGCTCGGATCGGGCTCTTCTTCATTAGGATTCCAACGGTGCGCGGACGCTCCAGACATATCGCCGGCCGTATAGTCGGTATGCGTCCTTTCGTTAAGGATTATCCGTATTTTTCTTTCCGTATCGTCGAGCAGATACGCGTCGCCGGAACGCCTGTATACGTCCAGCTCCCGTTTATCGTCCTGTCCGTCCGGTTTTTTGTATTCTGATTCGTCGTCGTCGCTGTCAAGCCGTATCATTTCGCTGCATAACGGGAAATTTTGTCCCGCTATGTTTCCGGTCTTACCATCTATAACCAGAGTAATATAAACGTTGCTGTTAACGTATATATCTATGTGATATCCGACGATAGTTTCGCCGTCGATAACGAATATTTTTACTCCTCGGTTCGATGATCTGTAATCGTCTTTGATCGCAGGATAGTTTTCCTCAACGTATTTTTTAACGGCTTTGTCGACGCGATCTCCGCTGAGCGAAACCTCGACGTCCGTTCCGCTTAAAGGAACGTATTCTCCCGTTACGTCAACTACGTTTCCTTCTAAATCGGTTTGTACCGTAACGCCTCCGCCGTAAACTTCTACTCCGTTATGTTTTTGAGAGAACGAGTAATAATTGTAATCGTTGTGTTCCTTGCTTTCGACAAACATATATTCGTCCTCGGAGCTGGAAACGCCGAGATAAGGCAGTATTTCGTTCAGAAAGTCCATAGCCGAATATCGGTCTGAAATTTTGGAATTCGCTACGTCTCCAAGAAGAGCAGGGTCGAAACGAAAATAGCCTTTTTTTATTCGTTCTTCGTTTTCATTGCTTTCAGCTTCTCGTTCAGACTTTGCTTCAAGTTCTTCATCGGTGAGCGGAGCTTCTTCAACAGCTGTTTCGGCTTTTGACGAAGATATTTTTCCGCCGAGAAGATCGTAAGCGCAGAAACAGTCGACCGCAAGCCCCGCGAGTATTGAGACGATCAGAATAAATGTTAAAAACTTAGGGCCGGTTCTTACTTTTTTGTTAACCTGTTCGTCCGAGACGTTATTTTTTTTCATACAGGTTCTCCTTATTTATAATGTCTTATATAGATTATATATAACGCGACATATTATGTCAAGCGAAAATGGATTATGACTTTTTGCCGAAAAACAAATTACAATATTTTTTCCTTAACCAGGCGTTAAGAAAAACTTGATTTTTTGTCGAAATTATAATATAATTTAATCACAGATAACGGGAGCGTTCGTTATGTGAAATTTGTTCAGACTGTTTTTCCATATATCAAATCGCAGATAATAAGTTGCTTTTTCAAAATTAAGGATAAATTGAAAACCATATTATGTAAAGGCATGGGTGCAAATTATGAGAGAGAAGAAAAAAAGACGTCGCTTTGGCGATCGCAAGGACGGAAGGCGAATTAGAAGTTTGGATCCGTCGAACGTTGTCTCCGCGTTTATTATGGCGAAACGAAACGACGCGTGTAATTTTATTACTATTCCTGTTGAGACTAGCGAGGTGGACAAATATATAAAGAAAAAACGTGGCTCCGGACTCAAAGGTTTCGGTATATTGCACGTTTTATTGGCGGCTTACGTTAAAACAGTGGCGCAGCGTCCCGGGATAAACAGATTTATTTCCGGTCAGCATGTTTTCGCGCGTAACGATATTGAAGTAATGATGACTATAAAAAAAGAAATGACGCTCAACTCTCAGGAAACGGTTATCAAATGCATATTTGAACCTGACGACTCGCCGGAACAGGTATATTCAAAAATGGACGCGCTAATTGAGGAAAATAAGCGGCTTGGAGATCAAAGCGACTTTGACGGCACGGCGCGGGCCCTTAAGCATATTCCTGGAATTATGCTTAAATTTACGGTATGGATTTTGAACTTGCTCGATTATTTCGGTCTTCTTCCTCGTTTTTTACTGAAGGTAAGTCCGTTTCACGGTTCGTTTTTCATAACGTCCATGGGCTCTCTCGGGATACCTCCGATATATCATCACCTATATAATTTTGGAAACGTGCCGATTTTTTGCTCGTATGGAGCTAAGCGTTCGGAAAATGTACTTGAGGACGACGGAACCGTTCGGAAAAAGAAATATATCGATCTGAAGTTTGTGCTTGACGAGCGTATATGCGACGGTCATTATTATTCAAGCGCCATAAAAAAGCTTAACTGGTATATGCGGTGTCCAGATCGTCTCGACGAGCCCGTAGTCGTAGTAGCGGATATAGACTAAATAGTTAAATTAAATAAATATATAAAAACCTCGCGCAGGACGGCCTAAGCTATCCGAGCGAGGTTTTTCGACTTTTAACGCGTAATTATAATCGTTAATTAAAAGCTTTTTAAGCTTAACCAAAAAACGTTTTGTCGGCAAGTTTTCCGCGAGAAATTTCGCGCGGTTAAGCTAAATTTCAAATTTGACGATTTCCGCTCCGTCGGAGCTAAAAAAAGATTTCCTACGGATATACTTACGCTTTTCAAAATAAAGAGCTCACGCCGATCTGCGGCGTAACTTTTGCTGCAGCCGTATGAAACAGGAGCGAGACGTTATGCGGAGAGCGCGTCGCTGATCTCGGTTGAGTAATATGAAAAATTAACAGTTGCGTTGTTTTAATACTTTAGAAGATTACGAAAAATCCGTCTGCTAAAGCCTTACGCCATCCGAGCGGCCGCCGCATTGAACAAACTCATATATAAATTTATGAAGCGAACTCCATTTCAAGCGTATTGCTTTCGTATTTGTAATCAAGTAGCGGAAGTTCTTCGAAAAACAAATTTTATTGAGTTCAGATCATAGGCATAAATATAGTTCGTTTTTTTGAGTAAGTTTTTTATCTATTAAAAACTTATTTTACAATTTCACCGTAACATTGTCCGAAAGCGCAGGCGGCGTTCGCTTCGTCCGTATCAATATGCATTGCCGCGGCGAATTTTGGGCTGACTCTTACGACCACGTCGCCGAACACAGCGCTTCTGCCGTCCGAGTCAATTTTCACTGACACAATTTCTTTATCGGATACTCCAAATTTTTCCGCGTCCTCCGGGGTGAAATGAATATGTCGCTTTGCGGCTATAACTCCGCATTCGATTTCAACTTCGCCCGCGGGGCCGACGATTTTGCAGGCTCCGCTGCCTTCGATGTCTCCGGACTCGCGAACTGGAGCTGACACTCCTAAGGTACGTGCGTCGGTGAGAGAGACTTCTACCTGAGTCGCGGGGCGCGCGGGACCCAAGATAATAACTCCCGGAATAGATTTTTTAGGACCTACCAGCGTTACTCTTTCCTCGCAGGCGAACTGTCCCGGCTGAGAGAGCGCTTTTTTTTCGTGAAGTTCCGCGCCCTTTCCAAAGAGAATTTCAATATCCTTTTCGCTGAGATGAACGTGACGCGCGGAGGTTTCTACAAGTACCTTGTTCTCCATAATATTTATTCCTTTCGTATACAGCGCGCGTCCGGTTTTTGAAAAACTGGTTTACATGGAAAAGGGGCGAACGGACTACTCTTTTCGGCATGAACTTGATCGAACGGACGCAAGCTGAATTTTTATTTTACCGTATAATTATATCACTTGCCGCCGCTTTTTGTCAATACTGCGCCGTATTATTACAGAACCGTCTTTGCCATAGAAAATTTTGCGCCTATACAAACAAATGTTCTTGACAAATGATCGAAAACGTGGTATAATCCGTTGTGCCGATAGAATATGGATTTCTATATGCGCCGGCTGTCGGAAACGTTTGCTTTTTCAAGCTGAGGAACAAGCCGGGAAATCCTAATTTAAGGCGCCGATATGCGCTCGACGCCGGAAAGGATATATTTATCATCATGAATAAAGGCATTTTTTCTACGCCGCTCCCGGACATTAGTTTTGTAGGAGGCGGCGTGTTCCGCGTTGATTTTCAGATGAAAGACGAGGACGGTTATTCTTTTGACGCGAACGGTTTTACCGCGTCTTTTTGCATTTCTCCACGAAGAGGAGGAAAGGTTTATTACGGAGAAGCTGAGATTTGCGGCGATGAATACGGAACGCTTTCCGAGATCCGGATATCTTTGCCCGCAAATATAACGAAAGGGCTATGCGGAGAATATGTTTATCAGCTCTCGCTTACCGACGAAGACGGCGGCGAGTGGGAGCCGATGCAGGGAAGAATGAGAGTTGCTCCGTTTATTTCTTCGGACTCGTCCGGACGGCGCGCGCTAACGGAAGGAAACTAAAAAATATGAACGCAAAGTCTATAATAATACGTTCTAAGATTCCAAGATCGGATGCGGTTTTCGGACGCTTTGGCGGACTTGCGCCTTTACGCGGTATCGACTCGCGGTATATAGACAATCTTGACTCTCGTTTACTTCGAGAGCTTGATCGAAGCGGACGCGTCAGGCGCTACACGATTTACATAAAATCAAGATGAAGGGAACAAAAGTTGATGGATGAAAATATAATAAAAAAAACGGATAACTACGGTTTATATTTAATACCGGAGGAAAGCGGGCGGGTCGCGTTCAGACAGTTTCGCACGCTTCTTATGGGCGGCTCGGAGAGCAACATGCAAAAAATCGATTCTGCTCTTTCGAGAAAAGGTTCAAAACTTTCCGTTGGAGCTGGCGGATCTCTTGAACTTAGGGACGAACGAGATTCGCTTCTCAGCAGCGTTTCGGCCGACAAGTTTGGCGGAGGAAAGGTGCAAAGCGTCAACGGTCAAACCGGCGCCGTGACCATTCCGGAGGGATTTAGCGGAATCCGCATATTCAATGAAAGCGCGACTCAACCGTCGGAGCAATGGATGGAAGCGACGGCTGAAGAGCTCGGCGGCGAGCTTAATATATATCCTGGCGAAAACATTAGTATTGAAATAGACGGAGACGGTATGACGATTAACTCAAAATTTAACGCGGAGGAGATAATATCCGCGGTTCTTGAAGCTATTCCTAACGGAAACGGAGTGAAATACTGATGGGAAACAAATTATATGAAGAGACGGATATAAAAGCGATAGCTGACGCGATACGCAGTAAAACCGGCTCGTCGGATACGTATTCGGCGGCGGAAATGGCGAACGCGGTGTCGCGGATATCAAGCGGAGACTGCATTGCTCACGGAGACGTTCCCGATTATGTAAAAAAGGCCGCGCTCGAGACCGCTAAAAAGGTTGAATCGGTTCGCACGGACGACAGTATTGTTTTTCTCACTGTTTCCGATCCGCACCACGCCGCAAGAGAGGAATCCGGATGGCGCGAGAATATAAATACCGGAAATCTTCACTGCGCTATGGCCGCCAAGGCTCTCGCTTATGCGATTCCGTTTGATTTTGTCGCGATGCTTGGAGATTTGACGTATGGCTCCGAGACTACGGATAAGGACTTTTTTATAGAGCAGTGCGAGGAATATCACGGATGGATGGACGAAGCGTTTAAGGATATTCCTCAGTTCTGGACTCCTGGAAATCATGACACGGGCGAGTATTATGCGAGAAACACTGGAGATCTGTCGAATCTATACGGTGCGGAGCTTATATTCCGATACTTTGGAAGCCGCTGCGGATACACGTCTATCGGAAACGAAACATACGGTTACGGATACCGGGATTTTGACGATAAAAAGCTGCGAGTAATATGCCTCAATACCAGCGAGGGGGAAACGACTATGGGAGAAAACTCAAGTTATTTCCTGTCGGATTCCCAGCTTTTATGGTTCGCGCAGACGTTGAGCGACGTAGGAGGCAAGCCAGACGCTCCGGAATGGGGAATAATTGTTCTCAGCCACTATCCTCTCGATTGGGGGCGAGCGAGATCTGCCGGAAGAACGCTCGATTCATATCTCGGAGGAGGCTTCGTGAGTTTATGCGGAACGACTGTGAATTTCTCCGGAAAGAACAACGCGAAGTTCATCGGTAACTTTCACGGCCATATACATAATTTTCTCGCCGACAAAATATATTATGTGCCGGAGGACGCCGTCTCAGACTCTTCTTTAAGACAAATAGACGCGCTTCGCATAGCGTCTCCCTGCGGATGCTTCTACCGATCTAACGAATGCGGAAAAAATTCCGGAACCGACAGCAACTATATTGAATTTGGCGAGAACGTAACATATGATAAAGTAATCGGCTGTGCGGAAGACACCGCGTTTACTGTGAACGTTGCGTCGCCGCTACGTAAGAAGATATATTCGTTTTGCTACGGAGCGGGATACGACAGAGCGCTATGCTACGATTTTACGGCGACTAATTACAGCGTTACCAATATTCTTACGAATTGCTCTACTTCTAACGGGGCGAGCCTTGTCTCTCATGGAGACGGATATGCCGCCGCGCTGACCCCGGATCCGGATTGCTCTATTGACGAAGTTATCGTTTCAATGGGAGGCGCGGATATTACTTCGTCGGCTTATACGAAAGAAACAAACTCCGTCTCTATCGGGTCTGTGACAGGAGACGTCGTCGTTTCCGCTTCAGCGATTCGTTCGTCGGCGGCTATAACTATGCGTCTTACCAACGTTACGTCGTCGAATAACGCTTCTTCGGCAGTTCTCGGAAGCTCTTACAGGGTGACGCTGACTCCGACGCTTGGCAAACTGAGCGTCGTAATCGTTATGATGAACGGAGAGAACGTGACGCCGGAAGTATTTAACGCCGCGGACGGAGTCGTAATTATTCCAAGGGTAACGGGAGACATACTGATAAAAGCTACGGGTGCGTCGTATACCAACTTGGTTCCTTCCTCACAGGATCTAGACGGTTCAGACGTATACAACGCGACGGGATATAAAAACAGCGCGTATATTTCATCAGCCAACGGAATGGACGGAAGTAAATCCGGGCACGTTTCCACGGGATGTATCGCGTATCCGAACGTACAGGGAGGAGGCGTTCCTCCAACGGTTTATGTAAAAGGCGGCGTTCCGGACAGAATAGCGGGATTCCTCGAGGGAAAAACGTTCAAGAGTCTGCTTTATAATACTGTTGCGACGGAGCGTCTGGCGGACGATTATTATAAAATTGTTCCGGTTATGCGCGAGGATGGAAACAGCGCGATTTACTTTACATACGGACGCGTTAAATGGCTGAGACTCGACTGCGTATGTCAAGACGGCGCCGAGCTTATCGTTACTTTTGACGAGCCGATTGAATAAATAAAGAAGATATCGATAGGAGTAAAAATGAAAAACTTTATAGTAACCGCCGCCGGAGCGGTAGGGGGCGCGATCGCTTCTATTTTCGGAGGATGGAGCGCGGCCATGACGACGCTGGTGATTTTTATGGCTATAGATTTTGCGTCTGGCCTTGCCGTGGCAGGGCTTTTCAAACGCTCGGAAAAAACGGATAGCGGAGCTCTTTCGTCAAAAGCGGGCTTTCGGGGAATTGCGAAGAAATGCATGATACTTCTTTTCGTTTTGATAGGAGAGAGAATCGACGTAACTCTCGGCTTAAGTTATGTAAAAAACGCAGTGTGTATCGCGTTTTTGGCAAACGAGCTTATATCGATAATTGAAAACGCCGGACTTATGGGGGTTCCTGTTCCCAAACAGATTATAAACGCGATCGATATGCTTAAAGGAAGGGGAACGGGAGACGACGATACGAAAAACGACGGCGGAGATAAAGGCTGAACAGGCGCTATACAAATAATGGAATAAAATGAAAAAAACAATAGACAACGACGATATAATGTGGTAAAATATTAAAGTCATTTTATTTCAATCGCCGCGTACTCGCGGCAGAAAGGCCACGATGAAAAAAACAGTCATACCTAATGGATACGTCCCGCGCCTTAATATCTATGAAACGCAGCTTGCCATAGATTTTATAAAAAGGACTTTCAGCCGCAAACTAAGAGAGGCGCTTGGACTTCGCAGAGTTTCCGCTCCGTTGTTCGTGCAGGAAAATTCGGGCCTTAACGACGATTTGAACGGGTTTGAACGGCCTGTAGACTTTGACATACCCGCCGTGGGAGAGAGGGCGCAGATCGTTCATTCTCTTGCAAAATGGAAGAGACTTGCCTTGGCTCGATACGGTTTTCCTACAGGCGGAGGTCTTTACGCTGATATGAACGCCGTGAGAAGAGACGAAGAACTGGACAACATTCATTCAGCGTACGTCGACCAGTGGGATTGGGAAAAAATAATATCCCGAGAGGATCGCGGGGAAGAATATTTGAAGAATACCGTTCGACTGATCGTCGGGGCTCTTTGCGACACAAACGACGAAGTTAAACGCGAATTTCCCTCCCTCAGCGCCGAAATCGACAGAGAAATTTCCTTTGTAACCTCGCAGGAGCTTGAGGACGAATATCCGGACCTGAATCCTCACGAAAGAGAAGACGCCTTTGTTAAGAAGAACGGAACTTCTTTCATTATGCGGATCGGAGGAAAACTCAAAAGCGGAAAACCTCACGACGGAAGGGCGCCGGACTACGACGATTGGAACCTTAACGGAGATATTATGGTATGGAACGACGTTCTCGGACGCTCTTTTGAAATATCTTCTATGGGAATTAGAGTTAACGCGGAAGCGCTAATACGTCAGCTTAAAGAAGCCGGATGTATTGAGCGCAGCGAGCTGTCTTTCCATAGAGCTCTTCTTGACGGAAAGCTCCCCGACACTATGGGCGGAGGAATCGGACAGTCGCGCATATGTATGCTTATGATGCAAACCGCTCATATCGGCGAGGTACAGGCGTCCGTATGGGACAAGGAAACTATAGACGCTTGCGAAAGCGCGGATATCGTGCTTCTTTAAAAATCATGACGGCATACGCTTTTACGTGTCTGGAATTAAAAAATTTTTTCTAAATAAAGAATCCTTGCTTTGATAGCTGAGGATGACAAGTTTGCTTTAGCGCCTTTGAACGTCGTACATATTGCCTTTGAATATAGCTTCGTTTCCAGACGCTGGTGAAATCGTTTTGCTAACAAGCCTTTTCTAAGCTTTTGTGAAACGAAGCTTATATAAATTTCTTTATCCTTTATAGGACAAAATATATTGAAACTTTTTCAGATTCACTACCGAAAAAATACGGGGTTGCCGCTTAAAGCGGCGGCTCCATTATTTTTTGCGGCGATTTTCATCTCTTATATAGGCAAATTTACTAAAAATTTGCGCGCTTATATGTTGTAATTAACGATTGACTTGTCAAAGCTGAACATGATATAATAAAAATGAAAAGCCATGTAATGCAAGTCTCATGATTTGAACAGAAGCGTTATTGGCGGCTTCGCAAAAATATTTTCGGGAAGGATTTTTTCGGGGAATACTTTGCTAATAACAAGTCTAGCTTTTATATTAATAAGAAAGGAAAAACGCATGAAAAAAAGAATTATATCAGCGGTTCTTTCCGGTTTAATGCTGGCTTCCGCCGTTATTGCTCCCGCTTCCGCCGTCGGCATGCCGAGCGACGTTACAAGCGATAAGTGGTATTACGACGCGGTTAAGTTTGCTTATGAAAACGGAATTATGGAAGGCGTGACTCCGGTATCGTTCAATCCAGACGGATCGCTGACGAGGGCTCAATTTGTTACGATATTATGCCGTATGTCCGGAGGCAAGGAGACGATCACCGATAAATTTACGGACGTTACTTCAGAAAAATGGTACGCTGGATTTGTCGGATGGGCTGAAACGTGCGGCGTCGTTAACGGCGTGACTCCTACCACGTTCGCTCCCGATAATTATATGACTCGTCAGGAAATGGCCGCCGCGATGGTTCGGTACATAAATTACCGTGAAATAAATCTACCTCGCGAGAACAACGTGCCGTATGTTTTCGGCGACGACGAACAGATAGCCGATTGGGCGGAAAGTTACGTTAACACGCTTCGCATATCCGGTATAACTAAGGGCGACGATAGCGTTTGCTACAATCCGGAAAGCAGCATCACAAGAGCTGAAACAGCCACCATTATTCAGCGTCTTTACGGAGTAATCGACAAGGCTTGGCAGGGATATACTCCGGACGCCTCCGACGGATACGCCGTATTCGGCGCGAAATATTTATATTGGGGAGGCACGATGGTCCAGGGAGGACTTGGGACTGATCTGGTAAACGCCGGCGACGACGGCTATCCGTCCCTATCGGCGACTCCGGACCCGACGGCCGCCCGCCGGTCGTACGACCCTGCGGATACTATCGGAATCAGTACTCTTGCCGCGGGAGTAGACGTCAGGGAAACTCCGGTGGTGAAGGTGTGCTATTCTTACGAGAAGCCGAATGAAATAAGCGGTCCTCTAACCGGGCTTTACAATGTGAACAACGTAAACGGACCGAGATACATGACCGAACCGATTACTTTCACGGATGGGGCTGAGGACGCTGGCTGGAAAACGGCTACCGTTAATATTTCAGATATAGTTGCGAAGAGTGAAACTCACTACGACGTTGATTTCCCGAGAGTACTTATCAAGCACTCTGCGGAAGATAACAAACTGCTTATCAGATACGTTGGATTCTTTAAGAGTCAGTCTGAGGCGGACGCGTTTGATTCGTCGAAGCACGACGATTATCTGAAAAATTATTTCGTATATTCAGATATCAATTATACGGCTCTGACGGACAGTTTGAAGAGCGAGCTTGATCAAACCCTGGTAGATCGCATAGAAGAGATAATGAATTCTGAAAGCGCGGTAACTCCCGAAGACATTGAAGCGGCCGGCGGTAAGTGCTGGTACGTTTCCTCTCTCAATGGGGACGACTCAAACGACGGATCTTCTCCCGAAAAGGCGTTTAAGACTATAGATCAGGGACTTTACGAGTATAAAAAAGGCCCCGGAATTTACGTTAAGAAGGTTAAACCCGGCGACGGAGTTTTCTTTGAGAGAGGCAGCAAGTTCTATGCGAAACGTTACAATCAAAATAGCGTTACGTGTCTGAACGCTGAAAAAGGAGTGACTTACGGCGCGTACGGTAAGGGCGATAAGCCGATGTTCTCATGCGCTATCGATATAGAGGGCAACGGTTATACTTGGCAGAAAACAAATTACAAAAATATCTGGCAGCTTTCGGGCTTTGACCCGAATCCGGATTTCTGCGGAAAGCGTTGCGAAGTCGGAAATATTGCGTTTAACGACGGTCAGTACGTAGGTCTTCATATTTATGCAGAGGATCCGGAGCATCCGCTCGGAGAGGGAAAGAAAACGAAATATACCGGATATTTGTCGGCGGACGGAATAAACTACGTCGATGTAGGAGGAACCTCCGCCGAGAACATAGGAACCGCCCTTCAGCACAATTTTGAATTCTTACACGATTGGGAGGCGGGAAAGCTATACCTTTATTGGGACGGCGAGAATCCCGGAAAAGCGTTCGACGATATTCTTATTTCGCGTAAAGGGTACGCTATATCCGCGGACAGCGACGTTACGCTTGACAACCTTGCGATAAAGAGTTCGACTACTTGGTGCGCTTCTATAGGTCACGACAATGTGAAGATAACGAACTGCGAAGTGGCGTTCAGCGGCAACGGCGTAGACTCGATTGCCAGCGGCATTGAAACCTATGGAGACGCGAATGGAACTTATATTTCGAACTGCTATATTCACGATATAGAAGACGGACCGCTTACCAACCAGTGCGCGAGCAACGAGGAGGGCGATCCCGTATATCTTCAGAATATCGAGTATGCAAATAACGTTATCGTCGCGGGAGGCAACGGAGCGGAAATATGGAACCATATGGGTCCCATAGACGAGAATGGGTACGCTCAGAACAGAATCAGGAACGTAAGGGTACACGATAACATAATGGCTTATATCGGATACGGTATCAAACAGCAGGAGAAAGATTCGCCAAACAGCGTCGGAGACGTTCTGTGCGCGAGTATGTACGGCGAGTTTGAAAACTGCGTATTTGACAACAATACCATAATGTACCCCGCGGGAAGTATGGTCAGCGCGTATATTGCGACGGATACTCAGCCGAGAGGCTGGCAGATGCGCGACAACACGTACGTTATAAATCCGGCTTACACGGAATTCAAATTCGGTTACGAGACTATAAATTATCTTAACCATAATATGAACAAGAGAGTTCGTATGAGCTCGCCGTTTGATCTGAGATATATGACTTTCTATACTTCAAACGGAGTTGACCCGACTGGTAAGTATTACGAGTACACAGACATAACCCCCGAACAAGAAAAACGTTCGTTCTTTATGACTGGATGGCACGTATATCACAAATAAAACAAGTTAAGTACACATACAAAAGCAGGAGGCGATTTCAGCTTCCTGCTTTTGTCGTTATATTTTATATTGTCACCGAACAGCACTCGAAATCGTTATCGATATAATTGGCGATAAATCTTGCCTTAAATTTACGGCAGCCGCATAATGAATCAGTTGATCCTGAAACGTCTATATCCTCTGGCAATACGAATTTTATACAGCGAATCGTCACGTCGCTGCAAGACGCTCTTGTATGGGCTGGAACAGTTATAGTTTTCATACCTCGTTTATGCTCTTTTCCACAGGCGTCTACTTCGTTTAATATCACGGCTAGAGCTACTCTTTTTCCGGGGCATACGTTGCGCAGAGTGACGTCGAGCTGTACTATCCTTCCAAGCGATTCTATTCCAAGCTCTCCGGCGTTGAATTCAATCGAATCCGTACATCCGGAGATGTTAATTTCTACTGGTTCGGGGCAATTTTCAGGCATGACGACGATTCCGCAATCGACTTCAACGGAGGGAGACGGGAAATCAACTACGTTTTTCTCGGAGTCGGAATAGCTTATGCTTTCGTTTACTTCTATACTGCCTGAGCAGGGACCGATATGCTGAATTGTAAATTCAAGAGTCGCTTCCTCGCTGTGTTTTATTCCAAGCTTATCTATTTTCCATTGAACCGTATTGCCGCCGATCATGCTCGCTGTTCCTTTAGTCGGCGAAGATAGTGAGACGATACGGAAACACGGATCTACGGTATCGTTAATGACTATATTTGTAGCTCCGGGTTTTGAAATATTTTTAGCAAGGTCTTCGAAAAGATCCTCGAGCTCTTCGTCGTCCGGCGTTATGGCCACGTATGATGAATCCGGATCGGACGCCCAGTCTCTAAGCGCGTCTTCGTCGATTCCGCCGTTTCCGGAGAGCCCGATGGAGTAAATTATTATACCGTCCGCTTTAGCGGCGTCCGTTATGACTTTAGGGTTTCCGCCCGACGTGGTCATTCCGTCGGTGAACATGACCATAACTTTTTCATTGTCTGAAGCGGGATCAAAAAGCTCTGAAGCTTTTGCAAATGCGTCCGTATGATTAGTCGACTTGCCTACCGATAGAGAATCTACGGCGTTTTTTAAATCGTTTACTGATGTTATCAGCTGCGTGTCCTGAACGGCGGAACCGGCGAAACTTACGATTGCAATTCTGCTTCCCGAACCTATATTGCCGTCCTGAGCGCCGTCGGTTGCTTCGTCTATAATATCAATAAATTTTTTCGCTCCGCTTTTAAGGTTGGCGAGGGGACTTCCAGCCATACTGCTCGAACGGTCGAGTATCAAAACGATATCGGCCGGATTTGTAGTTATATCAGGCGTGGCCGTTAGCGATAATTTTAATTGTAAGGAACCTCCGCAGTCGATTCGCCTGACGCTTATCTCTTTGTTTGAATTTGTTACGCCCATTTACACCTATCCTTTCCGAGTCGGCAAGGACTCCATATAGTATATGAGCGATTTCGTATCGTCGTGATATTTCTCTCGGCTTCTGCGAGTAATTAAAACGCGCATATAGCTCGTTAAAGCTGACTTACTATCTTAAATTTAGTTGACCTAAAACGCTTTGAGTGATATAATGTTCTATACGCTGATATTTCCGAGGGCCGTATTTCATGTAGCGCGCGAGGAAGAGATATTCATAATATGCAAAAACAGTGTATAATTATGCATAAAGGGACGCGCGCGCCGTCAATCTTTACAACGCGCGCCTTTCTTTTAAATCAAATAGATATGGCCGTGCACAAATATTTGCAAAATTACGGAATACTGTTGCATATTTATTCCGGATGTAGTATAATTATAACATTGATTATAAATTAGCGGGGTGAGCGAATGAAAAAAATATTTATTGACGGCAGCGCCGGTACTACCGGACTGAGAATATTTGAACGTCTATCTGCGCGAGACGACATCGAGCTGATTACGTTGCCGGAAGAGCGGCGCAAGGACGATAAGTTCCGCCGCCTCGCTTTGAATGAGGCGGACATTGCGTTTTTGTGTCTTCCTGACGCGGCTGCGACGGCGGCTGTAGAAATGATTGAAAACAAAAACGTCGTCGTGATCGACACGTCCACCGCCCATCGTACTTCTTCCGAATGGACGTACGGGTTTCCAGAACTGTCGGATAAGCATCGCAAAAAAATCGCTTCGTCAAAACGTATAGCGGTTCCCGGATGCCATGCCAGCGGCTTCATCGCGTTGACGTATCCGCTTATCGAGGATGGCCTAATATCCGCAGACGAGCTTCTTTTCTGTTATTCTCTTACCGGATACAGCGGAGGTGGCAAAAAGATGATCGCGGAATATGAAGGCTGCGAACGCGATTCTCTTCTCGACGCTCCGAGACAATATGGGCTTTCTCAAAACCATAAGCATCTTAAAGAGATGAAAGCAATATCCGGAATATCGGAATTTCCTGTTTTTTGTCCCGTTGTTTCAGACTTCTACAGCGGTATGGAAGTTACCGTACCTCTTTTCAGATCGCAGCTTTGCAATGGAAAAGGCGCGTCTGACATTAAAGCCGCGTATGAGAAGAAATACGGGGGACCGGTGGTATCGTTCTGTGAAAATATCGATAAGGAAGGCTTTTTATCGGCCGCCGCTCTGTCTGGTAAGGACGGAATGAAGATTTCCGTGCTTGGCAACGAGGACAGAATACTATTGACCGCGGTTTACGACAATCTCGGCAAGGGAGCGTCCGGGGCCGCCATAGAGTGTCTGAATCTTGTAATGGGAGCGGATCCTACGACAGGACTTGAACTGTAAAAATTAACCGGCGAGAATAATTTCAATTCGGAGAAATAGTCTCCTTCTTACGAAATGGCGCGATGTATTTTATCGTCTGATATTCAATCGCCGAACGGCTCCAAACTGATTTAGGAAACGGCTAAAAACTGAGTATATTGCGTATATAAAGATGTAAATACGTATTTTTACCGTTTTGCGATACGCACAAAATTAAAGAAAGATAGGTATATCGTTAATATGAAGATGACGGAAGGCGGCGTGTGCGCCGCGAAAGGCTTTACCGCGGGAGGCGTTCACTGCGGCATACGCAAAAATAAATTGAAACGCGATCTTTCGCTTATATACAGCGAATTCCCAGCGAACGCCGCGGCGGTATATACGACGAACCTTGTAAAAGGAGCTCCCCTTAAGATTACGAAAGAGAATCTGGAGGACGGCCGTGCGCAGGCTATTATATGCAACAGCGGTATAGCCAATACTTGCGTCGCCGGCGGTGAAGCGACTGCTCGCGAAATGAGCGTTCTTACCGCGAAAGCTCTTGGAATCGACGAGAAGGATGTTGTCGTGGCCTCCACCGGAGTCATAGGACAGCCTCTCGACATCGCTCCTATAAGAGAAGGATTGCCGAGCCTAGTTAAATCTCTCGGAAAATCTTCGTCGGAAGCGGCCGAGGGAATTATGACGACCGACACCCGCAAAAAGGAAGTCGCGGTCAAGTTTACCGTCGGAGGCGTGGAATGCTCCATAGGAGGTATAGCGAAGGGATCGGGAATGATTCATCCGAATATGGCTACCATGCTCGTGTTTATAACTACCGACTGCGCTATAAGCTCAGAGGCGCTTCGGCGGGCTCTTTCGTCCGATGTTGCGGAGACCTTTAACATGATAAGCATAGACGGCGATACGTCCACCAACGATATGGTCGTCGTTCTTGCGAACGGAGCGGCGGGTAATGAAGAGATCGTCTCAGAGGGGGAGGATTTTTCCGAGTTTATGAAGGCTCTGAACACGGTGACGGTAGAGCTTTGCCGTAGGATCGCGGCGGACGGAGAAGGAGCTACTAAGCTTCTCGAATGTAAAGTTGACGGCGCTTCCAGCCTTGACTGCGCTAAAACCGTTGCGAAAAGCGTCGTATGTTCCTCTCTCACTAAATCGGCGATGTTTGGATCGGACGCAAACTGGGGACGCGTGCTGTGCGCTATCGGATACAGCGGCGCGAAGGTCGATCCGGAAAAAATAGACGTTAGTTTTCGTTCCGCAGCCGGCGATATACTCGTATGCGAGGGCGGCGCCGGAGTCGGCTTCTCAGAGGATAAGGCGAAAAAGATTCTGTCCGAGGAGGAGATAGAGATTCTCGTATCTCTTAACGACGGAGAATATTCGTCCACCGCGTGGGGATGCGACCTAACCTATGATTATGTAAAGATAAACGGAGATTACCGCACCTAAATCATCGATTTAGTAGGGATAAATAAAGATTTAAGCGGAATAAAAAAAGAAAGGCTTGTGTTAAATTGGAGATTACTAACGCGCAGCGGGCGAAGGTGCTTATCCACGCTTTGCCGTACATACAAGAGTATTCCGGCAAGATCGTAGTGATTAAATACGGCGGTAACGCCATGATCAACGATAAGCTTAAGGATTCCGTTATAAGAGACGTGGCTCTGCTTTCTCTTATCGGAGTTAAGGTTGTTTTGGTTCACGGCGGCGGTCCGGAAATTACGGATATGCTCGAACGCGTAGGCAAAAAGAGCGAATTTGTAGACGGTCTTCGGGTTACCGATAAGGAAACTGCCGAGATAGTTCAGATGGTGCTCGCCGGCAAGGTCAACAAGAGCATCGTCGGACTTATCGAAAACAGGGGAGGGCATGCCGTAGGTCTTTCAGGTATGGACGGACGCCTTATCGAGGCTACGGTGAAAAATGAAAAGCTTGGATACGTCGGTGAAATTACGAACGTGAACGTGGGTATTGTGCGCGACGTAATCGATAAGGGATATATCCCCGTAATATCTACCGTCGGATACGACGGCGACGGGAACGTGTATAACATAAACGCGGATACCGCGGCGGCCCGCATCGCCGGAGAGCTTAAAGCTGAAAGCCTTATTTCACTTACCGACATCAGCGGCATACTTAGAGACAAAGACGACCCTACTACTCTGATTCCCGTAGTGAAGGTCAGCGAGGCTCCCTCGCTTATGGAAAGCGGAATTATTTCTGGAGGAATGATTCCGAAAGTAGAATGCTGCATTAACGCGATTAAATGGGGAGTTAACCGCGTATTTATAATAGACGGAAGAACTCCTCACTCCGTACTTATGGAGATGCTCACAAACGAAGGCGTCGGAACTATGTTTATCGACGAATAACGGAGCGGCGGGCGAGAAAAAAGCGCGGAATACCTTTGCGCGTTTATTCCATAAGTCGTATACGCTAAGAAAGGCACGGTTGTAAAAATGAGCGTTATATCAAACGATAAGAATTACGTCGCTAATACTTATGCGAGATTCCCGCTGAGTATTGTAAGCGGGAAGGGATCTCTCGTATGGGACGAGGACGGAAAAGAATATATTGATTTATCTACTGGAATAGCGGTGAATACGTTCGGCGTCGCCGACGACGTCTGGCTCGCCGCAGTGACCGATCAGCTCGGCAAGGTTCAGCATATGTCGAACCTTTACTACACGGAGCCGTGCTCGACTCTCGCGGCGAAGCTGTGCGAAAGAACCGGAATGAAAAAGGTGTTTTTCTCTAATTCCGGAGCTGAGGCGAACGAATGCGCTATAAAGGCCGCGAGAAAATACGCGTCGGAAAAAAAAGGAGCTGATTACTTCAATATAATAACCTTAAAGAACAGCTTCCACGGCAGGACCATCACTACCCTCGCAGCTACCGGCCAGGACGTATTTCATAAGGATTTTACGCCGCTGACGGAAGGCTTTGTATATGTTTCTCCTGATTGTCCTGGCGAGCTCGAGAAAGCGGTCACAGAAAATAAGTGCGCCGCTATAATGGTGGAAGTAGTTCAGGGAGAGGGCGGAGTCATGCCCTTAAGCGCGGAATTTGCCGCGGAAGCCTGCAGAGCTGCGGAGAAATACGATCTTCTTCTTATCTGCGACGAGGTGCAGATAGGCAACGGAAGAAGCGGAGCGCTTTACGGATACATGAATTATGGAATAACACCCGACGTGGTAACCACGGCAAAAGGACTTGGCGGCGGCCTGCCACTCGGCGCCACTATGCTCGGAGATAAAGTTAAGGATATCTTCACGCCCGGATCTCACGGCTCGACCTTCGGCGGAAATCCTGTTTGCTGCGCGGGGGCTATCAGCATCCTTGATCGCATCGACGACGAGCTGCTAGCGGACGTGCGCCGGAAATCTGAATTTATAAAGAATTCGCTTGCCGGCGCCGAAGGCGTGAAGAGCGTCAGCGGAATGGGACTTATGCTTGGCGTGGAAACGGAACGCCCTGCCGGCGAGGTAATATCGGATTGTATGGAACGGGGCGTTCTCGTTATCAAAGCGAAAGAGAAAGTTCGCCTTCTGCCCGCGCTGAATATTCCTATGGAACTGCTTGAAAAAGCCGTAGAAACGTTAAAAGAAGTTTGTGGAAAAAAATAAGGAGAAAATATATGAACTTGAAGGGCAGAGACTTTTTGACGTTGCTTGACTTCACGCCGGAAGAGATAGGCGGACTTATTGATCTTGCGGCTGATCTTAAAGCTAAGAAAAAGGCCGGAATACCTCATAAGATGCTTGACGGCAAGAATATAGCTCTTATATTTGAAAAGACAAGCACCCGAACGAGGTGCAGCTTTGAAGTTGCCGCGAGAGACCTTGGAATGGGAACGACGTATCTTGATCCCGCCGGTTCTCAAGTCGGAAAGAAGGAGAGCATAGCCGATACCGCGAGGGTGCTTTCAGGTATTTACGACGGAATAGAGTATAGGGGATACGGTCAGGAAATAGTCGAGGAGCTTGCCCGCTATTCCTCAGTTCCGGTATACAACGGTCTGACGAACGAATTTCATCCTACTCAGGTTCTTGCGGATCTTTTGACTATAAAGGAACGTTTCGGAAAGCTTAGGGAAGTTAATTTTGTTTTCATGGGCGACGCGCGCTATAACATGGCGAATTCTCTTATGATAGGATGCTCTAAGATGGGACTTGATTTTACCGCCTGCGCGCCGGAAGGATACTTCCCGTCTGAGGAGCTGACATGCAAATGCCGAGATATCGCTGCGAAAAGCGGAGCGACGATCAAATTTGAAACCGATCCCGCAGTCGCCGCGAAGGACGCGGAAGTTATTTACACAGACGTTTGGCTTTCTATGGGAGAGCCCGCCGACGCATGGGAGGAACGCATTCGAGTTCTTTCGCCCTATCAGGTTACGTCTTCTCTATTTGAAAAGGCGGCCCGCGGGGCTGTGTTTATGCATTGTCTGCCTGCGTTTCACGACATAAAAACTACCGTCGGCAAGGAAATATGCGATAAATTTAACAGGGATTCTATGGAAGTTACGGACGAAGTGTTTGAAAGCGAATATTCGATAGTATTTGAAGAGGCTGAAAACCGCATGCATACGATCAAGGCCGTTATGGCGGCGACTCTGTAAGAGAGACAATAGCGTAACAGTATCACATAATTTTAAAAAAGTTCCTTCGACGGATATTCCGGCTAAAGGAACTTTTTTTGAATATATGCGCGGCTTTGCCCAGCGATGTCGCACGACTCCCGTCCGCCACGTTAGATACACTACAGAGATAATGTTGAGAAAAAAAGCATTGCTGATCCCCGATAAACCGTCGAATTGCTATCATTATATAGAAAGAAAACTTCAAAGTTAGGTTCTAACGATTTCGTCTGTACAAAATGGCGGCATGCCGTTAGTCTGATCACCGGTGCAGTTATTTATCGCTACTCGCGCTTTAAACTGCACGAAGGGGAGGAAGGGGGGCAGCGGTTCTTTGGTTACTTTCTTTCTGCAAAGAAAGTGACAAGAAATAAATTTCACGTAGGAATGTGAAGTGAGGAGCAAAGCCCCTCATATGCTTTGTCAACAGTCATGGTAGCAGCAGTCTATCAAATTTATTTCTGACATAATACATTGACATACTTCTTCCACGCTTAAATCATCCGTGCGAAGTACTTTATCAAACACTTCTGAATTTTTTTCAAAATGATTTAAGCATTTTTCAATTTGTTGAAAAGGCCATGATCCGAGTTCCTCTCCTCGTTTCAGAAGTCTTTTTACTATAGTCTCGTTTGATGCTAACAAGCAAAAATGAAATACTGTCTCATCAAATTCTTCCAACTTTTTGCGGATATAAATTAAGCGATCCACATTCCAAATCGTCATTGGAATAATGAGATTCTTTTTATATGTTTTTATAAGTTGCTCGGCAACGACAGTTGTTAATTTCTTCCATATTCTTATATCTTGAAAATCACCGGTTTTTTCGTCGGCAAATTTTATTTCATCGGTTATAATGTTGCGAAGCATATATCCGACTTCCTCAGGATCATAAATTATTGAATTCTTTATTTTTTCTTTTAAAATTGATGCTGACGAAGTTTTTCCGATTCCAAACGGCCCGTTTATCATAACGATCATTTTTGCCGCCCCTTCTGTATATCGATCGTATCGTGGCTTATTAGGTATTTTTTGTAGATACATTGCTCTGCGCCAAATCGATATATTGTGCCGTCTAATTTGTAGCCGAGTTTTTTTAGTAATTTTATGGATCTTGCGTTGGCGCTTTGAGTTTCAGATACAACAAAGTCAAGATGAAGATAATTGCGGCAGAGGTGCAAAATCCAATGCAGAGACTCATATGCATATCCCTTTCCCCAGTACTCCGGCAGAAACTGATAAGAGATTTCCTTATCTGTCGCTCTATGATGGGGAGATATCGAAATAATTCCTATCAATGCGTGCGTTTCTTTCAGTCTTACCGCATAATGAACGCTGTCGATTTTTTCTGTCCAAAATCTCAAACGTCTGTATGCGTCTTGCTCAGACAGCGAACCTCCGAGGTATAGTCTAACTTGTTTGTCCGTCAGTAAGCGCATTGATTCCGGAAAGTCATTATCATGCAGAGTCGATAAAACGCATCGACTTGTTTCATAATCATTCATGTATTTTCCCTCCATAGAATTGATTGGCGTAAAGGAAGTGTGTTCCCTGATATAAGTTGAAGGAGCGCATCCGAACATTTTTATGAAGGCCTTGTAAAAACCTGCATAGGTTTCAAATCCGTAATACATTATTGCGTCAATACCACGGCTTCCTAATTGTATTTCATGTAAAATACACAGAAGTCTTTTTTGCTTTATAAAATCACCAACAGATTGTCCCACAGTTTCTTTGAATAAGCGGCAAAAATGGTACTTAGAGTATTTGCTGTGCTTTGCCAGTTCATCTATGGTTATTTTTCTGTTTAGATTTCTTTCTATATATTGAATCGTATACTCGAAGGCAAACATATTTAATGCATATAATAAAATCAGCCTGAAAGCGGGCGACTTAAATTATTTCTCCTTTCTTCAAAAATATATTTGCGGGAGTAGTTACTGCTGTATAGCAAGATCATTATAAATTGAAGCGGCTCTTTGACATTTCTATTTTTGATGTATAATCAAGCAAAAATAGTTGCTTGCAAGACTTTTTTGCGAAGCCGCCAATTATGCGGCCGAGCTCGGCGCGGGAGCGGCGAAGCCGCAAAAACTTACGCAGTAATGTTTCCGCGTTTATTATACCATACCGATGAGAAAAAAACATTTCCTCGGTTGCGGAAATTAAAATTGGAGGCATTGTGGACTGAAACCGCTTGTAAATACAGCTTAAATATGATATCATATAAACAAAAACATATAATGAGGTAGTGAACGACGACCATAGCTACAAGGGAAGAGCGTTCTAAACCGCAGTTTGAACGCAAAAATTGGATGAGTCTATACGGCGAAAAGGCGTTTGGAATTGATAATGGACGCGGCGGGGCAGATCGCGCGTATTATATATGAACAAAAGATTCAATGGTTATCAATTCGTCTGCGAAATCATTGCGAGACAAACGCCGTTTTGTATACGGCTATAGTAAATAATTGCTGGAAACGGTGATCTATAATGTTTGGATTAGGAAAAAAGAAACACTGGACTCGCTCGAAAGATCCGGAGAGTAAAAGATACAGGCAGGATATGGCGGCTCACCTCAATGGAAAGGGCTTGAAATGCGTTTCCGAAAGAGTAAACGGGGTTGAAGAGCTTGTAGGAAAGAGCGGAGCTATCATTGTTAAAGACGACGAGCTCCTTATGTACGCCGGTCAAGAGGTTGTGTTTCGATGTAAGATACTCGATATGAAGGCTTGGGAGCTTATGTCTCTCGACGGCGTGAACATTACCGCATGCGACCTGGAACACGGCGGAAAAGAACGGAGCGTCGTGGCTTATTACAGTTATTGGAGACGGATGGACGACTGATAATGGATATAATTATCGAAGGACGGCAAGCGGGTAAGAGCATACGCGAAGTATTGACGGATGAGCTGGGTTACTCTTCAAATATGATAAAAAAGCTGAAATTTTCAGAGGGGGGCATACTTGTCGACGGTTCTTTCGTTACGGTGAGACATATTTTAAGAGATGGCGAAACGCTGTCTCTTAAGGTTGAAGACGGAGCCGACGACGTAAGCCCGTATACGATCCCCGTTGATTTGCCGCTGCCGGTAATATATGAGGACGATTGGATTACTGCTGTAAATAAGCCTTACGCAATGCCGGCCCACCCTTCGTTAGGTCATAAAACGGATACGGTGTCTAACGCTTTGGCGTATCGCTACAGGGGAAAAAACTATGTGTTTCGTCCGATTAACAGACTTGACAGGGATACAAGCGGCTGTATGCTTACGGCGAACAGTAAGGCGTCGTCGTATAAAATGTATCTTGCTATGACGAGGGGACAGATTCGAAAGAGCTATATTGCCGTTACCTGCGGCGACGCGTCCGGTATGCCTCGTCGCGGCGTTCTGCATTCGTATATGAAGCGAAAGGACGGAAGCGTTATAGAGAGAGTAGAGACTTCCGCACACGAACCTGGAGCAAAAGAGGCTGTGACCGAATACGAAGTTTTGCTTTCCGGGAGCGGTTGCTCGGTGTTAAGGCTTTTTCCGCTGACCGGTCGTACCCATCAGATCAGAGTGCAGCTTGCGTCGGCCGGACTGCCGATTGTTGGGGACGATCTATATGGTTCGCCGTCGGAATATATTGAACGGCAAGCTCTCCATTCATTCAGAACGGAGTTTCCTCATCCCGCCGACGGCAAAAGAGTATCCGTATCCGCTCCGTTATATGAAGATATGACGAAACTAATAAAAATTCTTTTTCCATCTGAATCGGAAACGTTATTTAAGACGTTAGCCGAAAACCGGGAGGATAAATGAACGGATTCAAAAAAGCTATTCAAAAGATAAAAAAATACGTGCCTGCGGCGTCCGTCGTGATTTTTTGCATTACTATTTTTTCGGGAATTTTATTCGCGGCTTTTATATTCTTTCCGGATTTCGCCGATTTTTTCAATGAAACTGTTAGCGCCGCTATGAGATTAATTTTTGCAAAGATAACCGCCCTGTTTCCGGCTTCTCTCGGAGAATATATAATACTTGCGCTGCCGGTGATACTGTTTCTTGTTCTCAGAGGAGTATTCAAGTATATGGACAGTCGAGAGCACGGTTTCGCTCGGAGCCTTTTCGCCCTTTTGTCCGCGGTAGGCGTTCTTTTCTCCCTATTCGTGTTTAATTTCGCCGCCGGATACAGGGGAGCTTTACTTGATGAAAAGCTGTCTTTAAAACGGAGCGACGTATCGGTAGAGGAGCTTAAAGCTACTGCGAATTATGTAGTAGATAAACTGAACGAGCTTTCCGAAGAGGTTGAGTTTACGAGAAACGGTTCAGTCAGAGGATATTCGCATGAGGACACGGTGGAATTAGCCTATGAATCATATGAGAATTTATCTAAGCGATACGACTTTATACAAAATTTTAGGGCTCCTGTAAAAAGACTCGCCGTGTCTGATATAATGACCTATACGCATATTTCCGGCGTGTATTCATACTTTACGGGCGAGGCCAACCTTAACGTTAATTATCCTGAATTCGTTAACGTATATACTATAGCCCATGAAATGGCTCACCAGCGCGGAATCGCAAGAGAAAACGAAGCCAACTTTATCGCCTATCTGGTATGTATAGACTCCGAAGACCCGTATATGCGGTACGCGGGATATTTGAACATGTTTGAATACCTTGTTTCTGCGATCGGTCAGGATTCGCGCGACGACGTTGCGGAATTTTACAGGTCTCTTGATTCCAGAGTTTATAACGATCTTGTAATATACAGCGGTTTTTTTGAAAAATACTCTGATTCCACAGCGTCGAAGGTAACGGACGCCGTCAACGACACTTATCTCGTCTTGCAGGGAACGGAAGGTACGCGCAGCTATGGAATGGTCGTTGATCTTGCCGTGGCGTATCATGCGAACGACGTGTCTCCGCGGGACTGACGACATGTATTTTCACATATTTTTTTGGAGATAATATACTGTAAGTGTGCGTACCATATCAAAAATACGGGGATGTGCTTTCGCATTCCCGCATTTTTTATATCGAAGCTACTTATACTAACAAAAAACGAACATATTGTCGCGTCGGTTGGGTGCAAGATGCCTATAAGTATTAAGCAGTTGAAAAACATGGCGAAAACTATTTCAATTTCGTCGCTTTCTTGCTATAATATTGAGTAGCAAAGTAGCGCCGCTTCACGGAATTTTTTTCGGGGAGCTTTATTAAAGATTATATCTTAATTTTCATATATATTGGGCGGACTGCAGCTTTCCGCCGCTTACATTTATCACGGCTCGGCCGTAAAATTATACTGATAAGGATAAAAACAATGGAAAAGATTGTTGTTAACGGGGGCGTGCCTCTCTGCGGCAGCGTAGAGATCAGCGGCTCGAAAAACGCCGCGCTTCCGATTATTTATGCCTGCGTTCTTGTGCAAGACAAGTGTATTATAGAAAATGTTCCTAATATTATCGATATTCAGCGTTCTTTTGAAATTCTCAGAGGTATGGGCGCGAGAATTCGTACGGTTGACAAAACTACCGTGGAGATAGACTGCTCCAATGTGGTTTGCGGTTCGTCGGATTACAGTCTTGTCCGTCGCTTGAGGGGATCGTATTATCTCCTTGGGGCGGAGCTCGGACGATTTGGCAAGGCTAAGGTCGCCTATCCGGGCGGCTGCGATTTTGGAGTGCGCCCGATTGATCAGCATATAAAAGGTTTCGAAGCGCTTGGAGCCACGGTAACTACGGACGGCGGTTACGTAGAAATGACTACCGAGGGCGGAAAGCTGAATCCGGCTAACATTTATTTCGACATGTCTACGGTCGGAGCGACGCTTAACGTTATGATAGCTTCCGTAATGACGGACGGACTTACGGTTATTGAAAACGCGGCGAGAGAGCCTCATATCGTAGACTGCGCTAATTTTCTCAATTCATGCGGAGCTAATATTTCCGGCGCGGGCTCCGACGTAATAAAAATAAAAGGAGTTAAGTCTCTTCACGGATGCGCTTACTCCATAATTCCGGATATGATCGAGGCGGGTTCTTTCATGGTGGCCGCGGCCGCGACGGGAGGTTCCGTGCGCGTCAATAATATTATTCCTAAGCATCTTGAGTCGATAGTCGCCAAACTGGAGGAAGCCGGCGTAACGGTAGAAGAGTTTGACGACGCGATAAGCGTTTCAGTAAACGGCCCTCTGAAAAATACAAAGGTAAAGACCTTGCCGTATCCGGGCTTCCCCACGGATATGCATCCGCAGATGTGCGCGCTCCTGTGTATGGCCGAGGGATCGAGCGTGATTAACGAAAGCATTTACGACAATCGTTTCAGATATGTGGAAGAGCTTAAACGTATGGGCGCCAATATTAAGGTGGAAGGACGAATCGTTACCATTGAGGGAGGAACTCCATTATCCGCCGCTCCGTTAATAGCGGTCGATCTTCGAGGGGGAATAGCGGTGCTGATCGCCGCGCTGACCTGCAAGGGAAAAAGTGAAATATCAGAAATAAATCTTATCGAACGAGGGTATGATGATATAGTCGGCAAGCTTCGCGGCCTTGGCGCGGATATAAAAAAGATTATCGTTCCTGATCCGCTTATGTTGAAAAGAGCTAACTGACTATGCTTGGACGTTAAAAACAAAAGAGATATTTTTAAAATTAAGGAGATATTAAGATGGAAGTAACGAAAGATACCATTATAGGAGACGTACTGGATTTTGACGAGGAAGCTGGACAATTCTTTCTTGAGATAGGAATGCACTGCCTTACCTGCCCGGTTTCCAGAAACGAATCTATCGGCGAGGCATGCGAGGCTCACGGAACGGACGCCGACGCTCTTATTGAAAAGCTGAACGCTTATTTTAAAGAGCAGAAATAAGTTCTTTATTAAAAAAAGCCCGGTATGCTCGACGCAGCCGGGCAACTTTTGTGTGGGAAACCATGAATTTTTGCTTTTTATCAACGTTATATCTTTCAAATCCTCGCGAATTTGATAAAATCTTGAAAGAAAGGAACTCTCGCCTATGCCAGCAAGGCGTGATCATGCGAAAAAATGAAGAACAGGATTATGCTGCCGGTGCTTGACGACAGGCTTTTGCTAATCGCGTCTATGGTTCGGGAAGGCGCCGTTCCGCTCGACGTAGGAACGGATCATGCGTACATACCGATATATCTCATAAAAAACGGCGTTTGTAAGAAGGCGGTAGCGTCCGATATAAATATAGGTCCTCTTGGACGAGCGGTAGAAAACGCGCGTCGTTTCGGCGTTGAGGAAGACATAGTTTTTTACAGATCGGACGGAATTAAGGAAACGGAGCCGGAGAGAAACAAGGTTACGGATATTATTATCTCCGGAATGGGCGGCGAGCTTATCGCCAGAATTATATCGGAATCTGAGTATACGAGAATACCCGGCGTAAGACTAATTTTGCAGCCTATGAGCGCTCTTCAGGAAATACGCGGGTATTTAGCTGAAATGGGTTACGAAACCATAGACGAAAAGCTGTGCGGAGCGGGAGGCAAGTATTACACGGTGATTTCGGCGGAGTACGACGGAATACGGCGAGAGGTGCCTTCGGTAAGACTTGAGATAGGCAATGTGGATTTAAACGAGGCCGACCCTCTTGTGAACGGATTTCTCGACTCCGTAGCGAATAAATACCGTCGTCAGATCGATGGAAAACGGCGCGGCGGACTCCCTACCGATTTCGAGGAAGAAATGCTGAGGGAACTGCGTGAAATAGCCGCCGCGAGAGGGCACGTAATAGAATAAGAAGAGATCTAATATGCTCGCGTGCTTACGCAAAATAAAAGACGATGGCATAAAGGTATTTTAGGATGAATATAAAAGAATATCACGATAAGCTTACCGAGCTTTTTCCCAAGGAATTGTCGGCGTCGTGGGATAACGACGGTATAATGTTCACAAGATCCCTTTCGCGCGATGTAAAGCGAGTTCTTGTATCCCTTGACCCGACGAGAGCCGCGATAAAATTCGCCTCAGAGAAAGGATTTGACGCGCTTCTTACGCATCACCCTCTGATATTCAAGGGCGTAAGATCCGTAACCGGCGCCGACGTCGTCTCTTCGCGTTTGATTGCCGCTATGGAAAGCGATATTTCCGTCGTGTCTCTGCACACTCGACTTGACGCCGGTACGGGAGGAGTTAACGACGCGTTGGCATGCAAGCTTGGATTTGAGGTAATCGGAGCGTTCGGGGACGACGAGGCGCCGGAGTTAGGTCGTCTGGCGGAAAATCGGGAACCTATGGATTTGAAGTCGTTATCTCAATATGTGGAAAGAATCTTGGGCGGAAGCGTTCGGGTATATGGAGACAGAACCGCGGCGTTGTCGCGCGTCGCGCTTGTTGGAGGCTCGGGAAAGGATTTTATCCTGCCCGCCATGGGAGCTGGGGCAGACGTTATGATCACCGGCGAATCCGGATATAACGCGGCGGAAGCGGCGGCGGAATCCGGATTTTGCATTATCGAAGCCGGGCATTATGAAACGGAATTTCCGGTATGTGAAAACCTTGCGACGTATTCGAAAAATTTAGGAATAGAAGCGGTTGTGTTTAAAGGCTGAGTTTAAAGTTGAAATTTGGAAAAATTATTGAAACAGATAGACTCGTCTTGCGGGATTATATAAGGAGCGATCTATCGTTTGTCACTAACATGTGGTTTGACAAAGAAAACGGAAAATACCTAAGCGATCCGGCGGAGGAGTATGTTGACCAGACGTACGTAGCGGCTCTTGACGGAATGGAAGAAAGTCCTTACGGTTACTATTTTATTGTTGAATTGAAAAAATCTCACGAACCGGTAGGCAGTTGCTGTATCTTTACTAAATCAGATGCCGACGACAGCTTCGACATAGGTTACTGCGTGCTCAAGGCCTTTTGGAGGCAAGGCTTCGGCTCAGAAATTGTGTCGGCTATTATTAATGTGGCTAAGGCTTTAGGTGGAAAAAGCGTTACGGCCGAGGTCGCGACCGATAACGTCGCTTCAAATAATCTTCTGAATAAAAAGGGATTTACAGTTATAGATAAAAGTAAATTTAAGAAGTACAATATGGACGTCGTATATGACAGCAATATTTACTATTTGGAGCTTAATTAGCTATATATGCATAAAAAAATCCGGCAGAACCGTTTTCCCGCCGGTTCTGCATAAAAACGCAGAATGTGAGAGAGGCGTAAGAAAACGGTTTTATAGCCGGATTAAGTCACTCCCGGAATAACACGAACCGAAAGCGGAATAAACACAGGATTGTGGGCTATCGCATAACGCGCGTACTTATGTACCTGACAGACTCAAGTAAATAGTTTTAGCTGCTTACGTTATGCGGCGCGCCAAGGAAGCCCTTAAAGAGCGTCTATGCCAAGGGCGCGTTCGCCCCCAACGCTTTATC
>CATKFO010000059.1 GCA_949747515.1 uncultured Eubacteriales bacterium | reverse complement strand
GGCCGCCTTGATAACCAAAACAGGGCGGCCCCCAGCAGACTCCGGCCATATCGCACAGAAAAACCGTCCTATTTTCAAGGACGGCTTTCTGCATAATGTGATAGTTTCAATCTGTTTTCTTTGATTTTCGTCAAAATTCTTTTGTTTTCGTGTTCCTAATAAGAGTTAATCATACTAGTATTATCATTGATAATTCAAAATATTTTATGGTCTGCAGTACATCCATATAAAAGATATACCTAAAGAGCTTCAAATCAAGGCCGGTTATTCTGGAGCATATGGTAGATTAGACTACACATCTGTAGCGCCAACCATTACAAGAGTGATGTTCCATATTGGGTCAGGTCGATTTTCTCACCAACGAGAAGTTCGTGGTCTAACAATGAGAGAAGCAGCTCGTATCCAATCCTTTTCGGATGACTTTAATTTCTTAGACAGTCGAAATGATCAGGCCAGTCAAATAGGCAATGCGCTTCCTCCGTATTTTATGGAACAACTAGCTATCAAATAATATTATTGATGCTCTTCAAGGTAAGGAAGAAAAATATCAACAACTTGAGTTTTTTTAGGCCGTACAGAATTGATTTCCAACGTTTGAATGTTTTCAGAAAATTTGAAACGTTTAAAAAACTGCTTCTGGTTTTGATACCATCTGTAAACGCAAAACTAATTTTCATTGAGAATTTCTTTTAGACCAGTTTTTCTGTCATTCGTGCATCTCCAAGTGGTTTCATTTCTCTGATATAATGCACACCTTATTTACCTTGAAGGCATTTACAGTCTAAAACGGCGCTAATTTATTGTCAGTACTAATTACGTGGAAAGGACAAACTCAAAAATATCGCAACGGCGAAATCGGCAAGGAACAATATGACCAGTGCGTTACAACTACCCGAAATATTATGAAGCGCAACAATTGAAAAAAGTTCCTTCACAAAAACTTAGTGATATGATTACGGATTTTTAATAAATAAAAAGGACACTATACAAATGAAAATGGAGCCAAGAACCGATTTACAAGATAATGTAATACAAAAGCTAAAAACTGAGATTATGGATAGTCTGTCGGATGTTCTTATCAATGGGCACGTCGATGTATCGCTAATTTATAACAATTTAGTTAGAAGTAGATTTATCTCTATATCTCCTCCTCTCGAAGAACCTCCAATGATGCAATTTTTAACCATGGATTCGTTACGAAACTATAAAGATGGTAGTTCTATTAAACCCGGAAATATTCTGCTTAATATTAAAAAATTGATTGAGGCGATTCCTGAAGTTGTCTCTATTGGAACAGGCATGGCTTGTGAAAATCTTATAGTTACAATATGTTGAGCGCTCAGTTTATGGCTCAAGCTTAGAGACGTTGCTACAATCAATATTTCCAAAGAGCAAGCATTTGTAATTGTTGCTTTATGGAGAAATTGTAATTCTAACCATAAAATTCCACTTGATGATGGATATATTGCTACCAACGATTTGCTTAATAAATATGGCGAGCCAAAGATTACAAGTTTAAAATACAATATGATAATTGATTCCTTGGTAAAAATAGAGTGCATTGAATTAACCGAAGAAATAATTTGGTTAAGGGAACGGATTAGGAAAAAATACATATACGACATATGAAACAAAAAAGAGCTATCAGACTTAAACAAGAATCTGTTAGCTCTTTTTATGAATAATTTGAAAGTGTTGTTAATCTATTGTCACAAGGACATTTTTAGTTTGAAAAAGTCAGTAATATCAAGACTTTTCAACATTCCTGATACTATTCCCACTTGACAAAGCATAATCAATTTTGTTTAGAAATTATTCTCTGCCATGTTCGTAATTCTTTTGATTATTTGATATATCCATATTATCCTGCCTATATGGGTTAGTGTTATCAGTTTATTATCAGTGTTGATTGATAACAGAAATCGCTACATCTGAAATAGAATAACCATTAGAAAATCACTCAGTAAGACCAGACTCTTTTGACCGCTGCAATGAAGCTTGAATTGAATCTTCAAGTTCTTTTTCTATATGATAATAATTTGCTATCTTGAAAAGCTCAAGCATCGCCTGACGCAATTCATTTGCAAGATTTGGTTCTCCGTGCTTTTGGTGCTTTATGCCGGAATCCTCCATAAATTAACCTCAGACGCTACTTCACCGCACTCCTCCATTAGACGGGCGATCATCTGATAAGGCTCCACCCCACGAGGAAAGTGCTTGTTTGAAGCTTCCACCATAAATCTTTCCATGAAATAGCTCCTTATGCTTTTTATAAATCTACTTTCTCATTTCCATCCGATAGTGTCGATTAATTTGGGACTAAGTTTGTTGTGCGTCAGTCGTGGTATATTTGCATTTGATTTATACTTCTATTTTAACTTTTGAATTATTTTATAAGCGCCTGCGTATGCCTTGCTTAAAAACTCTTCTGTGTTTTTATATTGTGAATGTGTTTTCATTACCTCTAATAAAAAAGGGAAGTTATAATCAATAGTACGCAATATCTTAATCATTTCGTCAAAGCGTACGAAACCTTCATCGATAGTAACATGGTCAGTAAATGGTTTAATTCTGTCAGAAATATGCATGGCAATCAATCGGTGTTTATATTTCTCCAATAATGTCATTGCTCGTGGACCATCAACTTGGTCGTGTGATGAATCATAACAAAAACCAATATGCATTGAGGCTGTTAATTCCAGCATTTGCTCTAATATGTCTGTTGATTTGCCGGGACAAAGATTTTCAAGTGCAACCTTAATATTGTATTTTTCACAAAGTGCAACTAATTCAATAATGGATTCTTCAAGTTTAATAATATCAGCGTTGCCTTGAATTTCTTTTTCCATAAATGATGTGCAATGTGCTACTATAACAGGGCAGCAAAGTTCTTTTGAAACCTGCATGGTCTTTTCCATTATCGGTTGCCAGTCCTCTGTTGTTAAATGTTGAGAAAAATGAATTGTGTCGATTCCCAAATTGTTTTCAATAAGAGAATTTTTAATTTCTTCTACTCGTCCCTTTTCAAATAGTTTGCTATGTTCTAAATTAGAACCAATTGAAATATGAGTGAATCCCGCTTTGGCAATATGATTCATTTGTTCTTCCAACGGAATATCATAGTCAAAACAACTTGATATTGAAATTTTTTGCGCCATATTCCCCCCATTTCATAGTTGCTAATAATAGAATATCACATGTGCAATAAATATTAAAGTTTTTTATATAACAAAAGCAGGACAACTACTTAGTTTCATGTTATCAAATTACTCCCACTCGACAACTACTAATCAATTTTGTTTAGAGATTATTCTCTATCGTGTTTGTGGTTCTTTTGATTATTTGATGTATCCATATTATCCTGACTATACGGGCTAATGTTATCATTTTGTTATCGGCGTTGATAACACTCACTCTGCAACTGTAGATAATAGCAATATGAGTTGTTCACTCAAATATTTTTCTCACAACAGCATTAAGTTTTTTTTCAAGTTTGTTAGTATTAGCGTTGTAGCTGAGTCTGAATTCGTCATGTATTTTTTTAGAATACTCAACTATTGCTATATGTGTTTTATTATACGAATCAAATTTCGGAATAGCTAAATATTTTAATACATCTACACCTCTATTTGTTGATATAGCATATCCGTCAATAATATCGACAATATCTTTAGCGTTGATAATGCCACAAACATAGTAAGCTTCATCCTCATTTTCCAAGCCGAGCATAAGGACTTTAGAATCAACAACAATCGTTTTATCCTCACTGAACAAATCTTGATCTACATTAGGAATAGATTTGAGATATGAACTGACGACCACAGCCGACATACTTCCAGTTTGTTCTTTCCACAAAACCTTATACGGAGCGTATGTATATTCTCCAACATTATCCAGTCGATAATAAGGTTGTGTATTAGCATTAAAGAATTTCCCATTTTGTATTCGACTTGCTAAAAGCTCATCGTGATAATAGAATAACCACTCGCTGGTTCTAGGAGCATTTTTTTCAAGTTCTTTGACCGGAATTCCATATTTGTGAGTAGCGGTGTGAGGAACTAACATATATTCGTTAGACTTGACTTGCCATTTTGCAATATTTCTTCCCCCGAGCATAGGATACACATATGTTTCCTCGATCTTTTCTTTATGAACACCTTTTTTAATAAAATCCTTGCGTCTTTGCCTTTCAATGCAATTTTCAATCAAAAGCAACCCGTCACGGCTTTTTATGGGTTTCTTTAATAAATATACCCCTTTTGCTCCAGCTGGTTCAATTCCTTTTCTCCCGCTATAGAATCTTGTTTTAGAAGGATCCAAAACTTTATTTGCAAAATCCATATCCTCTAATGTAAGCCAAGAAGATTGCTTATCATTACCATCTACAGGTTGAGCAGACAACATATGCGAAGTCAATTTTTTTTCAACATCTATCCATTTTGCATGAGAGTCCAATGGCGATTTTCTTCCTACTTGCTCCCAAATCCTATATGTATGCATAGGATATTTCATTTCTACGCCTTTTGTAATTTTAATTGCAACCGTAGGAATAGTAAACAACTTCACATTTGAAAAATCGTCTACCATATCTACGGTAAATGGAACATTTTGCTCAAAACGAGTAATAGAAAATTTTCTGAAACCCTCTCCACCTTTTGTTGATTTAAGGAAGGAAGCAGGTAATAAAAACACCATGTTACCATTGTTTTTAAGGTATTTGTCAACAGCAACATAAGTTACAGCCATTCCAAAGTCATCGTGTGTTGTTTTTTTGTCGTAAGCATTCTTTTCAAAAATGCCATAGCTTTTCCATATTTCTAATGTGCCTTCTCGATAACTTTTACTCATAGATTTCCACGCAATCCACGGCGGATTTCCAACAACATAATCAAACTTATTGCCAATCAATATTGGTGCGAAACTATTCCTTAAAATAATAGGCCAAAAAGAATCGTTTCCAGCACGATGTAATGTGTAAAGGCGATTAAACAAATCCTCGACAACAGATTTATATTTATTATCCACATAACGATTTTCAGCTTTATTCCAAAAATCATCAAAGTCACATTTATCATCTATACATTTACTTAATACCTTCAAAAACTCACTTGCTTTTGCATAATCATCAAATTTGGGAATTTGAAATTTGCCAACAGAAGTATCTATTGACAATGTCAATTCGCTTTCCTCGGTATAAACTACCGGAGCAAGAATAGAATCGGCAATGTAAATAGGAATATCAACCGGATCTGTGAAATCATCAAACACAGAATCTTCGCAAGATGAAAAAACAGCAAGGATATAATTTGCTTTAGCAGATACAACTGAAATAGGATTAATGTCAAATCCTATTACATTATGAGTTATTTTATCTATGTCGTCTCTTGATAATTTTCCACCAGCTTTCTTTACGATTCTTCTAATGGAATGAGTTAAAAATGTTCCTGAACCAGCGGTTGGATCAATTAAAGTTTTGTTAATTTCACCATTATACCCAACCATATCTAAAGCGTGTTCAACAATCCAATCAGGAGAAAAATATTCTCCCATTAAATGTCTCATTTCGGCTGGGATAAGTTCCATGTACACTTCCTGCAAAATATCTTGTATTTCTTCAGGTTTCAAGATATATGTACTTAAGTCAAATTGGTTTACAACTTCCAAAATTTCATTTATTATTTTTGTGTCAAAATTATTTTCCGAACAAGTATAGGTAAACCATTCCATAAAGTGAGACTCAAAGAAATTGTTTACCAATGATTCGTACCTATTTAGTTCACCATCAAATAATCTATCAATTTGTGGCTTTGTAAGCGTTTCAACCATAAATGTAGGACTAACAAGTTGAGCAAGAAATGAATATATGAGTAACTTCAAAAACATATTAAAAAATGTTTGAAGTGCAAATAAATACACTTTACTATCAATTATGACTGCATCAGTATAGCCATAAACTTCTTTTATCACTGAGGACACTTCTGTGAAAGAAGTAGCTTCATCATCTTCTCCATACATTGTTCCAAATACTCTATCCCACTCTTTATATAGAGTGCGTACACGGGTACTACCATTTAAGTCATTAAGATTAAAATACAGCTCATCATAAATGATCTTAATATTTTTTTGAACAAAAGAACTTTTAGGATTAATGATAGAAATAAGGTTTTTCTTATTCAATGCAATTTTATCCTGCTGCTTTAAAAGCAAAGCCAATTTCTTAAGTCCTGATGAAAAATCCTTGACTTCATAAACAAATATGATCGGCAAGTCATATCTAATGTTTATTTTCAATTTACTTGTGTTTACAGAATTGCTAACTGAAGAAGGCACAAATCGTGCAAAAACAAAGTCGTTCCCGTCAAAGCCTACTCCAATACTATTTAACAATTTTAATGCTATAATGTCTGCCGAATCTGTTTCATAGATACCAGCATTACTAATAATATAGTCATATAAGCCATGGTCATTTTCATCTCTGCCATAAAGAGCTTCGTTAATTCCGTTTTTGGTTTTAAAATATTTGAATTTTTTTAATTCAAAAGATATATTTTGAAATGTAGCATCAGTTCTACCGCCAGCAAGAAGTGTATCTTCGCTTCGATATTGATTTGCACGTGCAGGGTTTAATTCCTCTAATAAAGGCTTAACGATATCTGAGTGAAAATGAATTTTCACATCATCTTCGGTTCTAAATGTATTATTCTTAAAGGCTTTTTCTAAATTAATCAGTTCCATACTATACCTCCAATTATAAAATATTATACCGCATTATAACTAATTGGTCAATAAAAAATATGCAATAATATAACATTTTTATTAAGATTTTAATCATTGGTCAATTGACCAAACAAAAAGGCGGCAAGAGTTTTACTCCCTGCCGCTGTAGAATTTCTCTGAATTTTACAAAGGCGCCCTGAAAATAAAAAATAGGATTCCACCCATAATTGTTGAAATCCTATCAGTCTTTATTCATTTTACATCCAAATCATCTGTGACGACTTCATATGTTGCAAAATGCTTTTTGCTTGCAGCGTGTTGCAAAATCGGTTTGGCGATTTGAGTGATGTCCGAAGCCCCGCATAAATACTGTTTTTTGCGACCTCCAAATTTATTCCCATTCAATTGTTGCACAAGGCTTTGGAGTTAGATCGTACAATACGCGATTAACTCCGTCTACTTCATTTGTGATTCGTTCAGTGATTTTTTGAAGAAGAGAGAATGGAACGTCTTCTACTGTCGCGGTCATTGCGTCTACAGTGTTGACGGCTCGTATTATTACCGAATACGCATAGGTTCGACGTCCGTCCTTTATTCCTACGGATTTGAACTCTGGAGCTACGGTAAAATATTGCCATACCTTCCCTTCTAGTCCGCCCTTTGCAAATTCCTCGCGAAGAATAGCGTCGGATTCTCGAACGCATTCTAGTCTATCTCGAGTAATGGCGCCAAGGCAACGTACTCCAAGCCCGGGACCTGGAAAAGGTTGGCGGTAAACCATACTATCAGGTAGACCTAAAGCTTTGCCGACCACGCGTACTTCATCTTTGTAAAGAAATTTCAGCGGTTCAACAAGCTCAAAATTAAGATCGTCCGGCAATCCTCCTACGTTATGGTGAGCCTTAACGCCGTCGCTTTCTATAATGTCTGGATATATCGTTCCCTGAGCAAGGAATTCAATTCCTTCTTGCTTTCTTGCTTCTTCCTCAAAGACTCGAATAAATTCCGCGCCGATAATTTTTCGTTTAGTTTCAGGATCTGAAACTCCAGAAAGCTTATCCAAAAAGCGATCGACTGCGTCGACATAAATTAAATTTGCGTCCATTTGATTGCTGAACACGTCGATTACTTGCTCTGGTTCTCCCTTTCGAAGAAGTCCATGATTTACATGAACACATACTAGATTTTTACCTATCGCCTTTATGAGTAACGCGGCTACTACCGAGGAATCTACGCCTCCGGATAGCGCGAGCAATACTTTTTTATTATTTGTTTGTTCTTTTATTGAGGCGATCTGTTCGTCGATAAAAGAATCGGCAAGCTCTTTTGTCGTAATACGCTTCATTGTAATTGGTCTTTTATTCGTATTCATTATCTTTCCTTTCAATCGTGACTTTCGCGTTTCGATATAAAATTACAGAAGATTTTTTCTTAAATATTTACCGTCTTCTGGGTGCATATATGAAGGGGCAATATCAAAAAGCGTTTTGCATCCGCTCATACCTTCGCAATTCATACGGAAAGCGGCGCGCGCGCAAGCAACTAAAACGCCGGATGTAAATTCCGGATTCGAGTCCAGCGAAAGACAGTATTCGACAACGTGTTTATTTTTTAAGTTTTCACCCGTAGCTCCTGTTCGTAAAACAACTCCGCCGTGCGGGATTCCCGAGTGGTTTCTATCGAGTTCTTCTTTAGATATAAAATGAACGGCGGTATCGTAATCCGCAAAATAGTTAGGCATATTTTTTATTTCTGTTTCAATAGCCGTTAAATCAGCTCCTTCTTTTGCGACTACGTAGCATTCTCTCGTATGTTTTTCGCGAACGCTTAATTCAGGCTGAGCGCCGCTGCGTACGTATTTTAAAGCGGCCTCGCTTGGAATAGTATACTGTCTGGCGTCTATAACACCGTCGATTCGTCTTATAGCGTCCGAATGACCTTGACTTACCCCCGGTCCCCAGAACGTATAGTCTTTTCCGTTTGGGAGAACGGCCTGTCCATAAAGCCGCATAAGAGAAAACATTCCAGGATCCCATCCTGCTGAAATAATACTTATTTTATTATTATCTGAGCTGACTTTATTAACAGCCTCAAAATGTTCAGGTATTTTAGCATGCGTATCAAAACTGTCCACAACGTTAAAATATTGAGCTAATTCTACTGTCTGGCGAGGTAAGTCGTTAGCGCTTCCGCCGCAAAGTATCATCACGTCAATTTTGTCGCGCATCTGACCGGCTTGTTCCATACAATATACCGGAACATGCGTCCTTACATTTATACTCTTGGGATCGCGTCGAGTAAATACTCCGGTGAGCGTCATATCGTTTGTGTGCTCAATCGCATACTCGGTTCCCTTTCCGAGATTTCCATACCCGACAATGCCAACTCTAATTTTTTTCAAAATATTCCTCCAGTCCAGCAATTATAGCCGAATTTTTCCTTTATATCTTCATTATATGCGTTTTTTGACATAAAATCAAGATATATAATACAAAAACAAATTATAAAAATTGAGAACTATTCCTTTATCGCCATACCGTTTAAAATGAATTTTTCTGTTTGATATTAAATAACAAACAATATTTTAATTTATAATATTTCGTTTTTTTTGAAAAAGCTTATCTGTTCTGTCGCGAATTCCTTTATGATTTGAATGAGACAAGTCGGGATCAGACGATATTACATTTTTAGCTAACTCAGAAGCAAGAGATATAAGTTCTACATCAGTGCATTTTGCGGCCAAGGTCATGGCGATTCCGTGCTGCCTAACAGCTCCGCCCTCGGAAAAGAAATCGCCCGGTCCCCTTTGCCTTAAGTCAGCCTCGGCAATCGCATAACCGTTTTTGTTATTTTTGACGGTAAGCAATCTTTCTCTCGAGCGTTCCGATTTTGAGTCCGAAACAAGTATAAAATATGATTTCGCACTGCCTCTTCCTACCCGTCCTCTTAATTGATGAAGTTGAGATAATCCAAATCGTTCCGCGTTTTCAACAATCATAAGAGTAGCGTTAGGAACGTTAACTCCGACTTCAATGACGGTAGTAGAGACGAGAACGTCGATTTTCCCGTCTCGAAAATTACTCATAGTCGCTTCTCTCTCAGCGTTTTTCATTTTACCGTGAACAAGATTTACGCGAACGCCCGGGAGCTGCTCGGATAATTTCTCTGCGTAAGATTTGGCCGCCTTTAGCGGAGATCCGTCGTCTATTTCAAAGTTGTTGTCAGTAATGCAAATATCGGACGTTTCCTCTATCCCGTTCTTTTCTATATATTCCTCCGATTCTTTTACTTCGTCAATAGACGGACATACGACATATACCTGACGACCTTCGTCAACTTGTTTTTTTATAAATCCATTAAGTCTCGATCGATATCCCTCGTTAACTATAAATGTATCTACAGGCTGCCTGCCTGCGGGCAGCTCGTTAATGTGCGAAACGTCTAGTCCTCCATACATTACAAAAGATAAAGTTCTTGGGATTGGAGTAGCGCTCATCGAAAGCGTGTTAACACCGGCGCATTTATCAGCTAGCTCCGCTCGTTGGATTGCTCCGAATCTGTGCTGTTCATCTATTATAATAAGTCCCAAGCGAAACGGTTTAATATCATCAGACAAAAGCGCGTGGGTGCCTATCACCAAAACAGGCGTATCGCCGCCCAAAGTTGTAATAATTCTTTTTCTTTCAGACTTTGTTACTGATCCCGTAAGAAGGAGAACTTCATATCCTAAAAGTTTTAAAAGCGGAGCAAGATCCTTGGTATGCTGATTTGCCAATATTTCGGTAGGCGCCATGAACAGCGCGTCGTATCCATTTTTTAAGGAGACGTACGCCGCTGCCGCAGCAACTACCGTTTTACCTGAACCTACGTCTCCCGTTAGAATCCGATTCATTGCAAGTTTTCCCGTCATGTCAATAATTATTTCTTCGACAGCTTTTTTTTGAGCGCCGGTCAATTCATAAGGAAGAGCCTGCAGAAATTCATCAATGCAATCGTTAGTCATAGGAACCGACGAGTTTTCTTTTTTTACATTTGAATACGCGGCTGCTATAGACATGAAAAATACTTCGTCAAATACAAATCTTTTTCTCGCCTTTTGAATTGCATCTACGGATTCCGGAATATGTATGTTTTTTATCGCATACGCGTAATTAGGAAGCGAAGCTGCGGATAATATTTCATAAGGAAAATACTCGACGGTTTCGGGAAGAACAAGGCGCAGAGCTTCAGCGACTGCGGAAGAAACAATTTTTTGCGTTAGTCCGGATGTAAGCGGATAAACCGGAACTATAGGAGGTAAAGGATACTCTTCTATGTAGGGCTCAAAAATAGGCGAAGTTGATTCAAGCCTCCCATTTTTGATAGAAAACTTTCCCCAAAATCTAAAAGCTGCTCCAGTATGAAAAGCCTCCTTTAAAAAATTCTGATTAAAATATGTTATATCGCAAATACCGCTATCGTCAAACGCTTTTAGTTTAATCAGAGTTATGCCGCGTCGAATCATTCTGACCTTTGGTTCCGACGCAACCGTAAGTATTACGGCAAAAGGACCGCTATTCCCTCCTTCAACCGCGGATTTAATCTGAGCTACTTTTTGAACGGCTCCTCGATTTTGATATGCGCGTGGAAAATATAATAGCAAATCTCCGACGTTATCTACGCCGGAACGTGCAAATGCCTTTGCGCGATTTTCTCCAATTCCTTTAATTTCCGTTATTTTTTTATCTACGTTCAACTATCGCGCTCTCCTCTTAATTTTTTCTAATTTTATCATATTTTATAATTTTCTTCAACCTTATAATTACTCCGAATAAGGAATTTATTTGACGCGAATCGAGCATAATAATCCCATAAAAATAATTTTGTGAAAAGAAACAGTTTTCGACCCGATAAAAGCATATTGCAAAAAAAGTGTCGAAGCTTTTCATATTCGCATGTTATATACGGAGAATATAAGGATGAAGACTAACGAAAAGATCCTGTCCGAACAAACTGATGATAAAATAGAAATAGAAAAACTTAGCAGAACGCTTGCCGAAAAAGCGTCTTTATTAAATAAACGTGGAATATCGCTCGTCATAGCGCTTGAAGGACTCGATGCGTCTGGAAAAAGCGGATGCGCCAAAAGAATAACTGAATTTATGGATAAAGAGTATTTTAAAGTAGTCCATATATCCGCTCCGACTGATGAAGAAAAAAAATATCCATGGTTGTGGAGATTTTGGAAAGAAACTCCACGAATTGGAAATACGGCGGTCTTTGACCGAAGCTGGTATGGACGAGTATTAGTAGAACGCGTAGAAAAACTTTGCTCTGAAGAGGAGTGGAAACGCGCTTATGGAGAGATAAATAAGTTTGAACAGTATCTTACAGACAACGGCGTATTGCTGGTAAAATTTTGGCTTGATATTTCAGATGAAGAACAGCTTAAAAGATTCAGAGATCGCGCCTCAGATCCTAAGAAAGCGCACAAAATAACCGACGAAGACTGGAGAAATCGATCAAGACGCTCCGAATATGAAAAAGCAGTTTTAGATATGTTCCGTTTTTGCGACAAAGAGACGGCGAGGTGGTATGTAGTTCCGGCTAATCAAAAGAAAACGGCTCCAAAAACAGTGCTAAAAACAATAATAAATGAAATTGAAAAGAGAGAGCTTCCGTAGACCTAAATACGGAGGCTCTCTCTTTTCATAGGATTATAAATTATGCTTGTAAGTGAATATATAGCAAGAAATGCAAACGCAGATATTTAAAGAAGTATTCCTTTTATTTCGGAAATCTGCTTTTCAACCGACGTTACAGATGTTCCGCCTTCACTGATTCGCCTCTCCACACAAGCTTTTAAATCAATAACCTCGTAAAGATCAGGTTCGAAAAGCTCGCTGTAAGAACGGTATATATCGATAGGCAGCGTTTCAAGAACTTCTCCGCGGCGGATACACTCAGCAACGATTTGCCCAGAAATTTTGTATGCGCTTCTAAATGGAAGTCCGCGGCATACAAGATAGTCGGCGAGGTCCGTAGCGGCCATAAAGCCGCCTCTTGCCGCCTTAAGCATTTCTTCTGTATTAGCTCGCATAGATTCTATCATTCCAGTAAACACGCCAACGCACATTTTAACCGTATCGCACGCGTCGAATATCGCCTCTTTATCTTCCTGCATATCCTTATTATACGCCAGAGGAAGTCCTTTCATTACAGTAAGAAGCGTTATAAGATCGCCGTATACTCTTCCGGTTTTTCCACGAGTTAATTCCGCCATATCCGGATTTTTCTTTTGCGGCATAATAGAAGAACCGGTGGTATAGCTGTCGGACAGCTCAATAAAGCGAAATTCCCAGCTTGACCAAAGAATGATTTCTTCTGAAAAACGAGAAAGATGCGTCATCAATATAGATAAAGCGCTTGCAAGCTCAATGCAGAAATCTCTGTCCGAGACTCCGTCGAGACTGTTTGGTATTACGCCTTCAAAATCCAAACGTTCCGCTTCCATACGCCTGTCCGTATTATATGTAGTGCCGGCAAGAGCGCAGCATCCGATAGGAGACAAATTAATCCTGCTACGACAATCCGCCAAACGATCAAGATCACGCGTCAGCATCCATGCGTACGCCAGAAGATGATGTCCAAAAACGATGGGCTGAGCTCGTTGAAGGTGCGTATATCCAGGCATTATCGCCGTCTTATATTCCTCGGCCTTTTCTACTACGGCAATCGTCAGTTTGCGAACAAGATCGGATATGCGGTCGCATTCCTCCCGCAGGTACATTCTAACGTCGAGAGCGACCTGATCGTTGCGGCTCCTCGCAGTATGAAGCTTTTTACCCGCGTCTCCTATACGTTCGGTAAGCGTCTGCTCCACAAACATATGGATATCCTCGCATGTAAGATCTATCTTGAGAGAGCCGTTGTCAATATCGCTAAGTATTCCAGTAAGTCCGTCTATAATCTGATCTGCCTCTGCATCTGTGATTATACCTTTAGCCGAAAGCATCGCCGCATGCGCTATACTGCCGGTTATATCTTGTTTATACATTCTGGAGTCAAATCGAATTGAAGAGTTATAATCGTCCGCTAAGCTGTCGACTCCTCCGTCCGTTCGCCCCGCCCACATTTTTGCCATTTGAATTATCCCTTCATTTTAGGTGATTATTTTCTTCCGTCGACAATAGCCTGAACCTTAATAGGCAAGCCGTAAAGATTGATAAATCCGGCGGAATCCTTCTGATCGTAATCGCTCTCGCCAAAGGTAGCGATTTCCTCGCTATACAGAGAATAAGGGCTCCATACTCCCGCGTTAATCATGTTTCCTTTATATAGTTTTAATTTTACCTTTCCGGTGACCTTTTCCTGAGTTTTGTCAACGAACGCGCTTAGAGCCTCTCTCAGAGGAGTGAACCACTGTCCGTTATAAACTAATTCTGCAAAAGTAATTGAAAGCTTCTGCTTCTCATGCATTGTCATTTTATCAAGGCATAAAGTTTCAAGGACGCTGTGAGCCTTGTATAGAATCGCTCCTCCCGGGGTTTCGTAAACTCCGCGGCATTTCATACCGACAAGACGATTTTCAACGATATCAAGAAGACCTATTCCATTTTTTCCACCAATATCATTAAGAGCAAGAATAATTTCTTTTGCGCTCATTTTCTCGCCGTCCAGAGCGGTCGGAATTCCCTTTTCAAAATCAAGCGTTACATATGTCGGTTCGTCAGGAGCCATTATGGGAGAAACGCCCATCTCAAGAAATCCCGGTTTTTCATATTGAGGTTCGTTTCCGGTGTCTTCAAGATCAAGACCTTCATGCGAAAGATGCCACAGATTTTTGTCCTTGGAATAGTTTGTTTCGCGATTAATTTTCAGCGGAATTCCCTTTTCTTCAGCATAAGCGATTTCTTCATCACGCGACTTGATGTCCCATTCTCTCCACGGCGCTATAATAGGCATGTTTGGAGCAAAATGTTTTACGGCAAGCTCGAAACGAACCTGATCGTTTCCTTTACCCGTGCATCCGTGAGCAATCGCGTCGGCTCCTTCTTTGACGGCGATTTCAACAAGACCTTTAGCAATGCATGGGCGCGCGTGGCTCGTGCCGAGAAGATATTCTTCATAAACGGCTCCAGCCTTAACGCACGGCATAATAAAATCGTCCACATACTCTTCGGTAAGATCAAGGACGTATAGTTTTGACGCTCCGGTAGCAATAGCCTTTTCCTCGAGTCCGTCCAACTCGTCCGCCTGTCCGACGTTTCCAGACACTGCGATAACTTCGCAGTTATTATAATTTTCTTTCAGCCACGGGATTATGATCGACGTATCAAGCCCGCCTGAGTATGCAAGAACCACTTTCTTAATATTTTCTTTGTTCATGATTTTTCTCCTGTATTTTTATTCACCTCATGTGAATGTTTATGCATCAATTATACTTCTTTATTTATGTTTTGTCAAGCGAAAAAGTTATATTATTAGTTATAGTTTTTAATTTTCCAATTTATATTTGAATAATTATTTAGCCGCAGTCTATTATCAAATTTACTATGCCTCGAATCATTTTAAGAGGTGAATTTACAGGGAGATTTATAAAATTCGGCAAGATCAATAGTCATTTTTTCGCTTTCTTTAAATCCCAGCTTTTCAGCCGTGCTCAACGACGTCCCATCTTTGTTCAAACGCACTTTTTTAACACCGGCGCGATACATAAAATTCATAACGGCTCTCGCCATTATAATCATAGCTTCTTCGTCTTCAACGCCCGGCGCGCCGGGCAGCGCCTCGATAACGTTATTTTCTCCCTTCATATTAAATACGCATACTCCGATGATGAAGTTAATCTTTGTTGCGTCGTCGTTTACATCCGCCGCAAAATAGGCGTATGAGTCGGTACGATGCTCTACTCCGCAAAGACGGCATATCTCGTCTTTTACATTGAAATCATAAATTGGTTTAACAGCGAGCATATTTTTAATCCTTATAATAAATTTTTTAATTGGACTTTCATGTTTCCATCAAATATTTTATCTCGTCTTCAGTCAGATATCTCCATTTTCCAAGAGGCAGATTTCCGATACGGATATCGCCTATTTTAACTCTTGTTAGACGAGTAAGCTTAAATCCTGCTCTCTCGCACATTCGTCGTATCTGACGATTTCTCCCTTCGCATAAAACTATCTCAATATGAGATAGCGGACGTTTTCCATTTTTAGAATCGATAATTTTTACTTGAGGCGAGCGGATCATCCGTCCGTCGATCTCAAAAGGAGTACGCAGTCTTTCCACGTCGTCTTCAGTTATATTCATAGGTATTTCCGCAATATACGTTTTACTTATACCGTGAGATGGATGCGTTAGTCTATTTGTTAACGCTCCGTCGTTTGTCATTATTAACAGACCGTCCGAATACATGTCCAGTCTTCCGACAGGATACACTCTGCAAGAAACGTCTTTTACAAGATCCAGCACGGTAAGCCTTCCCTTTTCATCCGATGTTGTCGTCACATAACCTATTGGTTTATTGAGTAAAATATATGTACCGCGGGAATGTCCGCGGGAATTATCGGATATTATTTTTCCGTTGTATTCGACAGTATCTACTGAAGGATCAATTTTTGTTCCAAGAGCGGCTGGAGCGCTATTAACGAGAACTCGACCTGCTTCAATTTCACGCTCTGCGGCTCTTCTCGACATAATACCGCAATCGGTAAAATATTTTTGAAGTCTTATTTCCGACATAAATGCATCGCTCCGTTTATCCAATTCCAAAAAATCTTAATATTTTTGCTATAACGCCGGGTTCATCTTGAACAAGAGCCACGTCTTCTTCAGAATATAGCGGCGCTGAAGCAATTTCCTCGCCGTCCACGCTAAATATTACGCGAGCGAGAGCGTCTCCGCTATTTATCGGCGCGGGAAAATATCTCTCGGCTTCAATTCTGCTCGTAACCCTTGTTCCTATAGGAAGCGGAATAGCCAGCTCGTCACGATTTGAGCATCTAACGGTTGATTTATCTCCCCCTATACAATTTATGTGAGTATAAAACTGTCCCGGAGACGCTATTTTATTTAACGAGTATTTTGAAAATCCATAATCAAGCATTTTCTCATGGTCGTTCCAATCGTCCGGCGCTTTCAGGGTGACCGCCACCATCGTAACTCCGTCGCGCTCTGCAGCAGAAACAAGGCATCTGCCGCTTTTTTTAGTAAAACCAGTTTTAACTCCGATCGCGTTGTCGTATATACGAAGCATTTTATTATGATTTAGCAAAAGTCTCGTGCCGTCCCCATCGCCCAAAGGTATGGTCTTTTTATAAGTTGAGACAATCTCGCGAAATTTTTCGTTTTTAAGCGCATAGGACGTAAGCTTAGCCAAATCATGCGCTGTGGTATAATGCTGCTCGTCGTCTAATCCGTGAGGATTCATAAAATGAGTGTTTTGAAGTCCTATTCTTTCAGCCGTTTCATTCATAAGTTCCGCAAATGGCTCGATCCCTCCGGAAATCTCATAAGCTATAGCCGCTGCGGCATCGTTGGCGCTTTCAAGTAAAAGAGCGTATAAAAGACTTTCCATTGTGATAGTTTCGCCGGCCTTTAAATAGATTGAGGATCCTTCAACCCCCGCCGCGTCTGACGCTACCTTTACGTCGTAATCAAGTCCGCTTTGCTTTTCAATAGCAACGAGAGCGGTCATAATCTTAGTAGTGCTTGCCATAGGAAGTCTTTTATCAGAATTTTTTTCAAAAATTACGTCTCCGCTTACCGCCTCCATCAGTACCGCAGCCTCGGCCGACACTGACGGAACAGAAGCTTGATCGTCGTTTTTTTTCGCGTATATGCATGGCGACAGCCCCGATAAGGTCATTAGCGACAACGTCAAAAACGCCGTCAAACGTCTTACTCCGTTCTTTTTCATATAAAGAATACCTTTCCGTAATAATTCTTACGAAATGTAGTATCCTACCGAAAGATGATGTTATGCTAATATTTCGCGTGATAATTTTAGGGCGACAAGCCATCAGTTACCGACGGCTAAACGATTCTTCCTGTCACTCCTTTTTTTTGAAAACGCCTTTAAGTTTCTCTATAAGCTCGGGAGAACGCTCGATAGCGGATATAATTTGAGTTATTTTGTCTTCGGGAGCCGATGGAGAGTTAATATTAAGCATTTCACAATCTCCGTTAGACTTTAAAACAATGAAAGCAACTGGAGAAAGCGTAACTCCCGTTCCTCCTCCTCCTCCAAAATTATTTGAATTTGATCGATCCGTATTTTTTTTGCTCAAATAGTCGACTCCTCCCGACACATAACCCATAGATATCTTGGATACGGGAATGAGCGTCGTACCGCTTGGAGTAACGATCGGTTCCCCGATAATCGTATTAGCGTCAAGCATTCCTTTAATATTTTCAAGAGATGTTTTTATTATATCGCTCATCTTATTTTCGGCCATTTTATTTTCATCCTTTCATTCTTTATTATCTGAATTAAAGTTTATATGAGCTGCAAGAGTTTCAAATCCTATTCGAAAAAGATTAAGTATTCTAATTTTCATTCGTATACGACAATCAATAGTGGTAAAGTTATCTAAAAAATTGCATTTTACAGATATTTTATCGCATGAATCGGCCGAAAGCGCAGTTTGTTCATCCAGCAGTTCGTAAAGCAAGCGAACGGACTGGGCGACAATTCCATACTTCAAAGAAGCGGCTGCGGCATCTTCTCCGCCCACATCTATATTAAGTTTTACTATCTTTGTATGAAGGTATTCAAGATAGCTGTCGAGACGTTTGATAATTGTCTTTGTAAAGAAAATAAAATCTGAAGTCTCAATTTTATCTGTTTTTTCAGTATGCGGCGCGATCGTTCTATTTCGTGTTGCTTTTCTTAGTTTTTTATACTTCCTTGACGACAGCATAGAAGCTTTTTTATTCGCAGGATACACATTAAATTTTATCAGCCCCACGCCTGCCTTAACTCGAGACGAACCGTCGTATACAATTTCAATAGTAAAAAATGAAAATAGAACCATAATAATTACTGATATAATCGCTATAATTATGATCAAAGCCGTCATATTTTCACCTCCATATTACAGAGATTCGACAAATACTTCTACAATAAGTTTATCTTATGCGGCGATTATAAAATTCAAAGAGTATAAATTTTATGACTCTGATTTTTCATCTATTTCCATGTGAATCTGTTCTCCCTCCGGAGGTAAAACAGTAGTTCCATCGTCAGTAGTTATAGCCGGCAGTTCCGAGAGAGAACTGAGTCCAAATACCCTCAAAAAATTATCTGTTGTTCTATACAACATAGGTCTTCCCGGTACGTCGAGCCTCCCGCAAGTTTCAAGAAGCTTTTTATCGCACATGCTTGTCATGGCGTAGCTTGAATCAACTCCGCGAACCGTATCTACAAAAGCGCGTGTTACAGGCTGATTATAGGCTACTATAGCAAGGACCTCAAGGGATGAATTGGAAAGGTTCCCCCCTCGTCTTATACCAAGGGCTGTTCGAATATATGAGCCGTACTCTTCGCGAGTACATATTTGACAGGAATCAGGAAACAAAGCCATCATAATTCCTCTGGAAATCTCGCTGCAATTATTATATTTTTCCGCATAATCGCTTACAATCTTATGACAAAGCCGCAATGAAATTCCCATAGAGTCCGCAAGACGAGTATATTCGACCGGATGGCCTGCGGCAAATAATACAGATTCAATTATTCGCTCGCATTTTTTTATGTCCTTGGATAAGTCTTCAGGGCTTTCCGTCGCGCATCCGGAGATAACGACCTCAGTGTCAACGTCATACCCTACGATATTTTCACTTTCAATCATATAATAATCTCCTTCTGCGTTTATATTCGGCAGTTATATATCATTTTAAACGCCTATAGACTCGGTAGAGATCGTTTCCATAGCAGCGCTTGAAGCTTCATTTTGATCGTCGTACGCCTCTTTTATAAAAAGTTCTTCCAGTCTGCTTTCATCCGCATCTTCCGACAAACATATCGATATATGCGAATCGGCGTTTATAATTCCGTCTTCGTTTTCACAATTTTCAATTTCAATAGCGATTATGCCGGAACGAAGCATTTCGAGCAACGCCATAAATTTCGCTACGAGAGCCGAACGTCCGTCTTCCGATGAAAAAAAATCGTCGAGAAAAAAGCTTTTATTACGCTTAAGCTGAATCATAAGCGCCGACGCAACAGAAAACACGGATACTTGGCGTCTGTTGACTAAAGGTTCGAATCTTTCTTTAGCTTTTTCGTCGCTTACGTTAACTTCAGCCAATACTTTTCTAAACGCTTTAACTAACAGATCAGGCGAATGATCGGCGACGTAGGTCTTGTCTACTGAAATTTCGTCCTGCTCTTTTACCATTCGCAAACCGTATGTTGAATATAAAAGATTCATTTTTGCGGCCGCAGCTTTTGCCCGCTGATATTCAAGCATAGCCTCGACAAGCGACGCGCGCGGGTCTTCTTCGTCGTCTTTCTTCGGCAGTAGCATACGGCTTTTAATCAACATCAATTCGCTCGCCATAATAAGAAATTCTGAGGAAATTTCAATATTTCGATTTTCTTCCGCCGTGATATACTCCATATACTGAGCGCATAGCATTGCTATAGGAATGTCGTTTATATCGATCTTATTCTTGGAGATCAGAGTTAATAGCAAATCCAGCGGTCCCTCAAATTGGTCAAGTTTATAGCTTATACTATCCATAATTATCTGAAAAACGGTACTATTCTTACCGCTTTGAACATAAGGGAAATTAAATTTTGCGCCAGCGTTCCGAGGATTATATCAAACGCTCCTCCCCAAATCAGTAAAAACATCGCAAGCATAATATATCTTTCATATTTCATAATTCCAAAATACCATTTGGAGGGAAGAAATACATAAAAAAATCTTGATCCGTCAAGAGGAGGCACAGGAAGCATATTAAATATTGCGAACGAGGCGTTTAGGGAAATAAAAATTGAAAAGAAGACGAATGTTAGATCGTATATGTTGTAAATAAATTCGCTATTTGGCGGGAACGCGTTAAAAATATTTTGAAAGACACACAGCAGTATTACTCCAATAAATGCAAGAATAACGTTCGACGTCGGTCCGGCAAGAGCGGTAAGAGCCATGTCCTTACGCGGATTCTTAAAATACCTTGCATTTATTGGAACAGGCTTCGCCCACCCAAAATGGAAAAACAGCATACAAAGCGCTCCAAGCGGATCAAGGTGCTTAAGCGGATTTAAGGTAAGTCTTCCAAGATTACGCGCCGTAGGATCGCCCAGCTTCATTGCGGCATAGCCATGAGCGTATTCATGAATTGTCAGAGTAAGAAGCAAGGCTGGAATCGTCAAAATGAATCTTATAATATCAAAATTTTCAAACATTATGCTCCAAGCCTTTCAAAGCATTATTCGTCGAGAGAGATAATATCGTCGTACGTCTCTCGTCTTACCGCTACGTACGGCTTCCCTTTGCTTATCATAACTACAGGAGGACGTGGAACACGGTTATAATTAGACGCCATAGAATAGTTATAAGCTCCCGTAACAAGAACGGCTATGATATCGCCGCGCTTGGGCTTTGCTATCTTTATTCCCTCGGCAATTAGATCGCCGCTTTCACAGCACCGCCCGCCGACGGTACACTCCCAATCTGCTCTATCTGTCGTCCGAGTCGCGTTAAGCACAGTGTACTGAGATTGATACAATGTATAACGCGGATTATCCGTCATTCCCCCGTCGATAGACACATAATTTCTGAATCCGGGTATTTCTTTTACGGAACCCGCCGTATAAAGCGTAGCCCCGGCGGCAGCTACGACTGATCTCCCCGGTTCCATCATAATCGAAGGCTTATTGACGCCGAGCGAAGCGCACATTTTATCTATTTCTTCACCAAGTCTGCGAATATTGTCGCGATAATCTATCTTGGGATCGTCCTCTGTATAACGAACGCCAAAACCGCCTCCGAGATTAAGTATTTTAGCTTCAAATCCGGTATTTTTTTCCATATCGAAAATAAATTTAAGCATAATATCGGCAGCGTCGCGGAATGGATCGATGTCAAATATCTGAGATCCTACATGACAATGGAATCCGCTCAAATCAAGGCGCTTCATTGTTAGAGCAAGCCGAACTATAGCTTCAGCCTGCCCGGTAGATATTGCGGAACCAAATTTTGAGTCTACGTTTCCCGTTATGATTTTTTTGTGAGTATGAGGATCAATGCCGGGAGTTATACGAAGAAGTATCTTCTGGATTCTCCCTTCCGCCGCGCATATGTCCTCAAGAGCTAAAAGCTCTTCAACTCCGTCTACAACAATATGACCGACTCCATATTTTACGGCTCGTTTAAGATCTTCGTCCGTCTTATTATTGCCATGGAAAAAAATGTTTTCCATCGGATAGCCTGCCGCTCTCGCAGTCTCTATTTCTCCGGACGATACGCAATCCGCGAGAAATTCCTCTTCCTTCATTACTTCATACAGTCTTTTGAAGCAAAGGGCTTTTCCCGCATATATAGGAGAGGACGCTCCTCCAAAATACTCTGCGAACGCCGATTTGTACATACGGCACATTTTTCGAACTTTATCCTCCGATATAAACATAGAAGGAGTTCCGAACTGATCGGCAAGCTCAACCGCGTCAAGGCCGTCGATGGTAAGGCGTCCTTTTTCGTTTATTCCAAAAGATTCATGAAGTATCATATTGTTTTGCCTTTCTTTCTCGTTATGTATCAGCTATCATAATTTAATTCATTTAAGGTCGCAGTGAGACGTTATTTCATTCCACAGTTCTTCTCGACCCAAGCCGTTTGAAGACGAATACAGAATAAAAGCGTTCGCATAGGAACAAAGACTTTCATTTTGCACAATCTCAATTATTTTGCGTCTTTCCGTAGCGTTTAGTTTGTCGGCTTTAGTCGCGACAATAATATGATTAACTTTTGCTTCCGCCATATATTTAAGCATATCAAGGTCGTCTTTGGTCGGTCCGATTCTACTGTCTATAAGCTGTACGGTCAGTTTCAAAAGATCGATATTTGGATTATTTGTAAAATATCCGTCGGTCAAAGACGACCATCTCAGCTTGTCTTCATATGTGCGCTTGGCGTATCCGTATCCCGGTAAATCAACAAAATATACGGAATTATCAATCCGATAAAAATTGACGGTAACCGTTTTTCCCGGCGAACCGCTGACACGGGCTAACGATTTTCTTCCAATCAGCGAGTTAATAAGAGAAGACTTTCCTACGTTAGATCGTCCTGAAAAAGCTACCTGAGGCAATAACTGCCTTGGAAACTGATCATTTCTTCCAGCAGATATTACAAGCTCGGTTTTATTAAGGTTTAATTTCATTATCCGCTTGTTCCTTAGTTTATATTTGCCTTTAATTATATTGCTCTGCTGTAACCTTCTATTATCTGCGTATTTGATTTTGTGAGAACAACCTCTTCAGGCTTGACCTCTTCCGATGAATTCGACTGTTTATAACAAGAAGAATCGCAAAGAGAAGCCGATAAAACTTCTTCAACAGACGAACATGGGATAAACGTTAGCTCCGACCTGACGATAGGATCAAGTTCCTCAATATCTTTTACATTCCCCAAAGGAATTATTACCCTTTTTATCCCTAACGTATACGCCGCCGTAGTTTTCTCTCTAAGTCCTCCGATAGGCAGAACTCTGCCCGTAAGCGTAATTTCTCCGGTCATCGCAGTATCGGATCTTACTTTTTTCCCGCTAAGAGCGGATGTTAAAGCTACGAGCATAGTAACCCCGGCGGAAGGACCGTCTTTGGGGACCGCTCCCTCGGGGACATGAATATGTATATCTTTTGTTTTATAAAAATCATTGGGCGTTCCTAAATCCGAGCTGCGAGCTCTTACGTAGCTAAAAGCAATCTTCGCAGATTCTTTCATCACGTCGCCAAGAGTTCCCGTCATCTCAATTTTTCCGCTTCCATCCATAACGGACGCCTCAATTTTTAATACGTCTCCGCCTACTTCAGTATAAGCTAGTCCGTTAACTATTCCAACGGAGTCCCCGGAAAGATACGCGTCGTCGTCAAATTTTCTTCCGCCAAGGTATTCCTTCACATTGTCTTTGTTTATCGAGACGCTTTTTGATTCAGCGTCCGCAATTTTTTTAGCGGCCTTACGGCAAAGAGAAGCAATTTCCCTTTCAAGATTTCTGACTCCAGATTCTCTTGTATAATAAGAAATAAGCTCTTTAACGGCGTCGTTTGAAATTTTAAGCATACGACGGTTAAGGCCATGCTTTTTCAACTGTTTTGGAATTAAATGATCCGTCGCTATAGCCGATTTTTCCATCGGAGTGTAAGTATGAAGTTCAATGATTTCCATTCTGTCGATCAGCGGAGTTGGAATTGTCGACAAAGTATTAGCGCTGGCCAAAAAAATACATTTTGAGAGATCCACTGGAAGTTCTACAAAATGATCTCTGAACGAACAATTCTGTTCGGAATCCAATACTTCAAGCAAAGCCGACGCAGGGTCTCCGTGAGCGTCGGAACAAAGCTTGTCAATCTCGTCGAGTTGTATCAGCGGATTCATGGAACCGGCGTCAATAAGAGCGTTTATAATTCTTCCCGGCATAGAACCTACATAAGTCTTTCTATGTCCGCGTATATCGGATTCGTCTCTTACTCCCCCAAGAGATACTCTAACGTATTTTCTTTTCATTGCACTTGCAATAGAGCGTCCGAGCGACGTTTTGCCTACTCCTGGAGGACCTACGAAGCAAATTATTTGATTTCCAAGATCAGGATTTAATTTTCTTACCGCAAGATACTCTAAAATACGTTCTTTAACCTTATCAAGTCCGTTGTGATCCGCGTCGAGTATACGCCTAGCGGAAGATAAGTTGACTCTGTCCGTTGTGTATACGCCCCACGGTATTTCAAGGCAAACGTCCAAATATCCGCGAGCCACCGAAGCCTCCGGAGACCCAAAAGGAGTTTTTGATAAACGAGAGATTTCTTTTCTTAATTTTGCATCTACTTCTTCCGGAAGATTCGCCTTTTCTACCTTTTCCAGATATTCTGATACATCGTCTCCTCCGCTTTCACCAAGCTCTCCCTGTATCGCTTTCATTTGTTCGCGAAGATAGTACTCTCTTTGATTTTCGTCTATTTGCTCCTTGACCTTTTTATGAATGAGCATTTCAGTGCGGAGAAGCTTGGTTTCATTTTCAATAATTATTGTAAGTAATTCAAGTCTGCGCCGCGGATCGATACATTCGAGAATTTCCTGCTTGTCGCTATATCGAATAAGAGCGTTAAAAGCGATAAAATCTGCAAGGGCTCCCGGGGACTTTTTCGAATACGCCGCTATTATAAGATCCGACGATACCGACGGCATATACTTCAGCATTGTTTCAAGAGACGACATAGCTTCTCTCATTATCGCTTCAGTGCGGAGATCCGAAGAGTCCGCGTCGCTTGTCATTGATTTTGAAATAATCTGAGCTCTGAAACAGCCGTCTTCCTCAAAAATAGCTGAAACTACGCCGCGCTCTACTCCCTCCGCAACAACGCGAATCGTCCCCTCGGGAGTTTTCAGCGAATGAGTTATTTTAGCGATACATCCCGTCTTATACATATCCGACGCGACAGGATTCTCTGTAGATATCTCCTTTTGAGTAAGCAAAAAAACGTGCATGTCCGCTTCAAGCGCAAGCGTCGCCGCTTTTATTGACGTTTCTCTCTGCAATTCAAAATTAAGATGCATAGATGGAAAAGCTACAAGTCCTCGAAGCGGAATTACAGGGAGAGTAACCTTTTCGATCTTTTCAATTGTTCGAGGCATTTAATATATCCTTTCAAGTACTGCGCCTGACAAACTGATAATATGTAAAGAGTTCGTTTTTCTCTAACAAATCAGTTTATAACGCAGTATAAAAAACATTTGGTTTTGGAAAAACAATTTTATGGATAAGAATTGATTTCTTCAAAGCTTTGATACGCATTATAACTATAACCGTAATATCTTGTCGACGTTCAAAACGCCGATAAACCATAATATGTCTTTGTATAGATGCTTTATTATAACACAATGCGCCGACAAAATCAATATCGGCGCATATAATATTCAGCTTTTTCCCGCGCGCATAGCGTTAAATACGGCTAAAACGCAAACGCCTACGTCGGCGAATACGGCAGCCCACATTCCTGTCAGTCCCAATGCTCCGCCGATAAGCACGGCTGCTTTTACGGCAAGAGCGAAAACAATATTCTGACGAACAATACGTATAGTGTTTTTGGAAATTCGTATAGCCTTTGGGCAAAGTCTAGGGTCGTCGTTCATAAGAACTACGTCGGCGGCCTCCACGGCGGCGTCGCTGCCTATAGCTCCCATTGCGAAGCCTACGTCGGCTCTGGTAATAACCGGCGCGTCGTTTATACCGTCTCCTACAAACGCCAGCTTCGTGTCTCCGCCGATTGCCATCAATTCTTCAACGGCGGAAACCTTATCCTCAGGCAATAGTTCCGCTCTCACTTCATCCAGCTTTAATTTATCAGCCGTCTTTTCAGAAATTGATTTTCTGTCCCCGGTGAGCATAACCAGCTTTTCCGCGCCTTCCAAACGGAGCATATTTATTGCTTCAATCGCCGTATCTTTCGGCGCGTCCGACAACAGTATTTTACCGCGATATTTTCCGTTAACGGCCGCGTACATAATTGTGCCCTCGTCTTCCGAGTCAAAACAAGATAACTCAACCGATAAATCTTTCATATGGCCTATGCTTCCGACTGCGACTACGTTCCCGTCCACCTCGGTTACGACTCCTCGTCCCGGAATTTCACGCGCATTTGAAACGCGCGCCTTGTCAAGTCGAATATTCTCCTTTTCGGCATATCGTTTCAACGCCTCGCCGACAGGATGATGGGAGAAAGTTTCCGCGCCCGCCGCGAAATACGTCAGTTCGTCGCGCGATATTCCTTCTGGTATTGCTTCAGTTACAGAAAAGTAACCGTTTGTAAGCGTTCCCGTCTTGTCGAATACAACTGTTTTTATTTTTGACATTGAATCCATATAGCAAGCGCCCTTTATAAGAATTCCATTCTTTGAGGCCTTGCCGATACCGGCAAAAAAAGTCAAAGGAACGGATATAACCAAGGCGCATGGACATGAGACGACGAGAAAAGTGAGCGCGCGTTCCACCCATTTGGCGGCGTCCCCTGTTATAAACGAAGGTATCGCGGCGAGAAGCAGCGCTGAAATTACTACTACTGGAGTATATATTTTTGCAAACTTTGAAATAAAGTTCTCGCTTTTACTTTTTTTCATGGCGGAATTTTCCACGATTTCAAGTATTCTTGCGGCCGCTGATTCGGAAGAAAGACGTTCGGCTCTCATTTCTATAACTCCACTCATGTTTATACATCCGCTTAACGCCGAGCTTCCTTCTTCAATATATACTGGATTTGATTCTCCGGTAAGAGCGGACGTATCTATCTCCGTTTTACCTTTTAACACTGTTCCGTCGACAGGGATCCTCTCTCCCGGATATACGGCGATTACATCTCCTACGGATACTTTTTCGGGAAGAATATCAGATATCTTGCCGTCGCATACTAAATGAGCGCTTTGAGGCTGCATGCTTGCTAACGCTGAAATAGATTCTCTTGACTTATCAACGGAATACGACTGAAAAAGTTCCCCGATCTGATAAAGAATCATAACAAGGATACCTTCGACATATTCGCCGATACAAAAAGCTCCGATCGTCGCGACGCCCATAAGAAAATTTTCATCGAATAAACGTCCGGTAAAAATATTGCGTATCGCCTTTATTAAAACGTCGTATCCCGCCGCGAGATAAGCGGCTATAAATACTCCTATACTAATAAATTTCCATGGCAGAAATAAAGAAAGTATCGTTAGACTAGCCGAGACCGTAATTTTTATAAGATCTTTTTTTTGCTTTTTCGACATCATATCCTCCTTAAAACTAATCTTTAAACGTTTGCTTACATAATAACTTTAACGTCCGGTTCTATTTTCCTAACGATTTTTATTATTTCGCCGCATACCACGTCTTCCATGCCGTCGACAATTTGCACGGACATCTTACTCGCTATAAAAGATATCGCCGCGAACTCAACTCCTTTGATTTTTTTAACGCTGCTTTCAATTTTTTCGGCGCAATGCGCGCAATCAAGTCCTTTTAACATTATTATTTTTTTCATGACGTATTCCTCCATTACTTTTTCCTTGCAAATTCATGATACTGCAACGCTCGAATTTTAGCAAGATTTTAGTCGCGATTATAGCTAACCGGAGCATTTTTATGTCCGAATGGAGTTTATTCGTATGTCGTCATATTTTAATTTGCGCTAAAATACCCCTATGTATCCTGTATTAAAAAATTGTTAATTGATTTATTTTGGTTACTTTTTAGATTGAAAATTCATTTTAAATAAAGTATAATATGATTTGAATTTGTTTTCATAAGGAGATGCTGAAATGACAAATAACAAATATGTGCTTTCATGGATTGAAGAAATGAAAGCTCTTACTGAACCGGAGCGCGTGGTATGGATCGACGGTTCTGAAGAACAAGCTGAGGAGCTTCGCCGGGAGGCATGCTCCACCGGCGAAATTATTAAACTCAACGAAGAAAAGCTTCCCGGATGCTATCTGCACCGCACCGCCGTTAACGACGTGGCGCGGGTTGAAGGACGCACTTTTATTTGTACCGCGAAGAAAGAGGATGCCGGCAACATAAACAATTGGATGGATCCACAAGAGTGCTATAATAAATTGTCAAAACTGTACCGCGGCTCAATGAGAGGGAAAACTATGTATGTTATTCCTTATTCAATGGGTATAGTAGGGTCTGACTTTGCAAAATATGGAATCGAGCTTACCGACTCAATATACGTCGTTCTCAATATGCTTATAATGACTCGAGTAGGAACCGACGTTCTTGAAGCTCTCGGCAATGAATCAGGATTTATTAAAGGACTGCATGCAAAGGCTGACCTTGACGAGGAAAACCGTTATATCTGCCATTTTCCGGAAGACAATACTATTTGGAGCGTTAACTCTGGATACGGCGGAAACGTGCTTCTTGGAAAAAAGTGCTTCGCGCTGAGAATCGCATCTTATCTTGGACGCAAAGAGGGATGGATGGCCGAACACATGCTTATACTCGGCGTAGAATATCCTGACGGAGAAATTAAGTACGTAAGCGCCGCTTTCCCGTCCGCATGCGGTAAAACTAACCTTGCAATGCTTATTCCTCCCGAAATTTACAAAGCGAAGGGATATAAAGTATGGTGCGTAGGCGACGATATCGCATGGCTTCGCGTAGGCGGCGACGGACGTCTATGGGCCGTAAACCCTGAAAACGGTTTCTTCGGAGTAGCGCCCGGAACAAACGAGCATTCAAATCCCAACGCTCTTCATACTACGATGCGCGATACTATTTTCACAAACGTCGTTCACAACCTCGACGACAATACTGTTTGGTGGGAAGGGCTTGACAATAATCCTCCCGCAAACGCAGTCGATTGGAAAGGTAATCCTTGGGATTACAAAAAGTACGATAAAAAAGACAAATCTACTTGCGGCGCTCATCCTAATTCCCGCTTTACAGCTAAGGCGGTTAACTGCCCGTGTATTTCGTCAGAATTTAACAATCCTGCCGGAGTTCCGATCTCCGCGATTATATTTGGCGGAAGACGCGCAAAAACGGCTCCTCTGGTATATCAGTCAAGAAATTGGCAGCATGGAACGTTTGTCGGTTCAATCATGGCTTCAGAGACTACCGCCGCCGCTTCCGGAGCTGTCGGCGTAGTTCGCCGCGATCCCATGGCTATGCGTCCATTTACCGGATACGATATGGGCGATTACTTTGCTCACTGGCTGGAAATGGGCAAGAAAATTCCTAATCCTCCTAAGATATTCAATGTAAACTGGTTCCGCACGGATGACAACGGAAACTTTATTTGGCCTGGATTTGGCGATAATATGCGCGTTCTTATGTGGATCCTTGATAGATGCGAGGACAAAGCGGAGGCTGTTGAAACAGCTATCGGATATGTTCCTAAAGCTGAAGATATCAATATCGAAGGACTCGACATAACAGTTGATACAGTTCGCGACTTGCTGTCTGTTGATCATGACTCATGGCTTGAGGATACAAAGAATATCGAAGAATTCTACAATATGATAGGCGAACGCGTTCCTAATGAATTGAAGCAGGAACTTGAAGAGCTTAAATCCCGTCTCGGTTGACCAAATAATTTTTAATAAAAAATACTGCCTGTTCGATATTTTGTCAAATAGGCAGTATTTTCTATTATGATAATTTATGTTTTGCTTTTTCTTTTTCGGATAATATGCGCCATAAAAAACGACGCTATTATCATTATCAATGGAAATGCTGATGAAGCAAACATCCCTGCCCTCAGGTTTGCTCCGTTGCCCGCAGCTGGATGTACGGCCGCATATTTGTCTGATACTATACCGGATATCCAAGGGCCGGTTGAGCATCCTACGTCTCCAGCAAGCGCTAACGCGGCGAAAAGAGACGGAACGGCTCGATTGCCCAAAGCCTCCGAAGTCATAGAAAGAACGCCGGGCCACATGAGACTTACGCCAAATCCGCATAACGCGCATCCAAGGAGAGAAAATATAGGTAGCGAAGCGAATATGGTAAATAAATAGCAAGCCAACGTAAGTATACTGCATGAAATAATACCGACGCTAATGTTTAGTTTTTCGCCAAAGATTCCATAAATAGTTCTTCCTATACCCATATTTAAGGCGAATAAACACGGACCTAGAAGGTCGCCCGTTACTTTACTAACTCCAAGGCCTTGTTCTGCAAATAACGACGCCCACTGAGACATCGACATTTCAGCCGCTCCGGCGCATATCATAAGCAAAACTGCCAGATATACTACTGGAGAAGAAAAAAGTGTCTTCTTCTGAGCTTTTCCCTCATCTGAATCTATCTTAGGTAGAAGCGCCTTTGAAAAGTAAATAATATTAAAAATAGGCAATATTGCCCACAGTATAGGCAAAACAAACCAATGTGAACTTCCTATCAGCTTTAGCCCAATAGTTGTGAATAGCATCACCATGACTTGTCCCCACGAATAAAAAGAGTGAAGCATGCACATTCCCGAGCCTTTTCCATCGTTAGGCAATGAATCGACAATGGGACTTATTACCACTTCAATTATACCTCCGCCAACCGAATAAAAAAACACTGAGATAAGTATTCCAATATAATTACTTATAACAAACGGAAGGATTCCAAGCATCAACAGCCCGGACGCGGCAAATATATGCGCCGAGATGGCAGCGGCTCTATAACCGATTTTATAAATTAGCTTAACCATAATACCGTCGACGACAATTTGAACAACAAATGTAAAAAGTATTATATTCGCAATTTCCGAATAAGTGATTCCGAAATCATTTCTGAATATAACAAAGAAAAGAGTTGACAGGTTCACAGTGATTGCTTGCGTTATATAGCCAAGATAGCAAGCTCTAAGTGTTTTCTTGTATTTTAAATTCATTTCAGACCTTTCAAAATATAAATTCAATAACGCGAAAATTATGAAAAAATATATACAATAAGCACACGGAAATACCATGTGCTTATTGTATATTGTTATATATTTAACGTCATCAAATATATAGCGTAATATGCAGCTCCAGCTACCATAAGTCCGGCAAGTATTAAAGATACGACTCTTGCGATAAATTTTGTTTTATCTTGTTTGGTTCTTTTTTTCATAACAAACTCCAATCTAACCGTCATGCGGCGCGATATAGGTTATAATTTAGACGAATAACTTTTTTGTTCAGTCAAGTAATGTCCATTCCAAGCTGCTCAGTCATATTTCTCGGCAAAATTCCCGTAGCCGGAATTTTATTTTTTTTATATTTTTGAACAGACGGATAACTATTTGCCTTCTCTCCGTAAAGAACTGAAGTCACTTTTTGACCCTTTTTTAGATTTATGAGAGTTACTCCGGAAGCAGTTCTTGTTGTTTTTTCAGGTATAAGTTCTGAATTTATATATATGCCTCTTCCATCGCCTGAAAGTATGAGTATATCAATAGCTGAATCCTCATATATCGCCGCTGCGACGGGAGAGCTTTCAGAATATGCTCCGGTAAGACGGCGTCGATTTCCCTTTGTTTCATATGCTGACACAGGAATTCGAACTCCTTTCCCGTTTTCAAAAATATATATAATATATCGATTGTCCGGATAACCTGAAAGCATAGACTTCATTAGTATAGGACGCTCGTCTTCATCAAATCCAAGCTTTGCCGGAAGAAAGTCTCCAAGCGCCGACGCCTTAACCGGGTCAAAATCGTCGGCTTTAATTTTATATGCTCGACCTCGGTCTGAAATAAACATAAGCTCGGCTCTGTTTTCCGTATCCTCGGAATTCAGAACTTCATCTCCTTCCTTAAGCTTTTGTTCGTCAGATCCGCGCAAAGATTGAGACGTGATTTTTTTAAAATACCCCTCCTGAGTCAGCACTACCCGAACGTTATAGTTGTCGACGCTGTCCATCGGAGGAGCCTCTATTATATCGTCGGAATAAATCAGCTGAGTCTTTCTCGGCTTTCCATATTTTTTCTTTATTTCTTTAAGCTGTTCTATAATAACTGCCTTTAACTTTAGTTCGTCCTTTATAGTTTCCTCTAAATCCAATATTTCTTTCTGAAGACTTTCTATTTCCTTAATACGCTCTATTATATACTCTCTATTAAGATGCCTTAGCTTTATCTCAGCAATATATTCGGCCTGTGTCTGATCGATTTTAAATCCATCCATAAGTCTCGGAACAACATCGGATTCCTTTTCCGTACCTCTAACTATAGCGATAGCTTTGTCAATATCGAGAAGTATTTTTCCAAGCGCCCGGAGAAGATGCAGCTTATCCTTTTTCTTTTTCAAATCAAAACTGAATTCACGTTTGAGGCATCCTGTTCTGAATTTTATCCATTCTTTAAGTATGTCTGAAACGCCTAGAAGCCGTGGAGCTCCGTCAATAAGAACGTTAAAATTGCAGGCAAAATCGTCTTCAAGCGTAGTCAGTTTATAAAGCTTCGCCATAATAAGATCCGGGTCCGCGCCTTTGGCAACGTCAAGAGTTAACTTAAAACCGTTAAGGTCGATTTCGTCTCGCACATCTTTTATTTCTTTAAGCTTCCCCTCTTTTACAAGATCCGTCACTTTCTTTAAAATCAGTTCGATAGACGTAGAATACGGTATTTGAAGTATTTCAATACAACTATTTTGTTTGTCAAACGTATATCTTGCTCTGAGTTTTATGCTTCCGTGTCCGGTTTCATATATAACGCGAAGCTGCTCTCTATCATATATCAGATTTCCTCCGCCGGAAAAATCTGGAGCTTTAATAAGGTCAAGCAGTTTATCTGTAGATAAATTTGGATTTTTAAGAATCGCTATAGTCCCGTCGCATATTTCAGATAGATTAAACGAACAAATCGACGACGCCATTCCAACTGCAATACCTGTATTAGGAGATACGAGAACGTTTGGAAACCTTGTTGGAAGCAATTGAGGTTCTTTTAACGTATTGTCGTAATTAGGGATCATATCAACCGCGTCTTTATCAATACCCGCGAATATTTCCGCGCATATAGGATCTAGTTTGCACTCCGTATATCTTGACGCGGCGTAAGCCATATCTCTGCTGTATTGCTTGCCAAAGCTTCCTTTTGAATCGATAAACGGGTGAAGCAGAGCCTCGTTTCCTCTGGTAAGACGCACTAAAGTTTCATAAATCGCTCCGTCGCCATGAGGATTTAGACGCATGGTTTGTCCGACTACATTGGCGCTTTTTGTCCGAGCGCCTGTCAGCAAACCCATTTTGTACATAGTATATAGCAATTTACGGTGGGACGGCTTAAATCCGTCGATTTCAGGTATAGCGCGCGATACGATAACCGTCATTACGTACGGCATATAATTTTTTTCAATTGTTTCTGTTATAGCCTGATCGGCAATATACGCTTCAATAAAATCTGAGCTATCGCCAACTTTCTTTTTTCTTGCCATTTTACCTCACTTAAATACCCGGCTTTATTCGCTCTACGCTTTGCATGAAAAATAATCGTTTAAAGTATAAAATCACTTCTTTACAGACTACGCTATATTTTTATTACTTTTCCGGCCGCAGCTCGAATCAGTCTGTTATATAAAGCTAAATATTCGTCAGTCTTTGGAGGAACCTGAACAAATATTCGACGAAGCGAAAGTTCGTCTGCCAATCGAAATAATGAAAACAATGAACGGTTAAGTTCGTCTGCCGCTCCATGTTTACCGGCTACCAGAGGAACAGCGCGTCCGACATACTTATCGTCGTCGGTAACAAACACTCCGTCTTCAGAAGAAGCGTTTGTTTCTATATATTTATAAAACCGGTCTCTATCTCCATCTACTAAAAGAACTTCTGCCTTTGGAGAATAATGCTTATATTTCATACCGGGAGAAGACGGATGCTCTCCGGCGCATGAAGGATCGACTACGGCGTCGTCTATTTCTACTTTATCGCATACCTCTCGCAGCATTTCAGCGGTAACCGCGCCTGGACGAAGTATACGGCAAGCGTTATTATTTATAGAAACGACCGTTGACTCAACGCCGATTTTACATTGTCCTCCGTCGACGATCATTTCAATTCTTCCATCCATATCGAATATTACATGCTTTGCTGAAGTAGGCGAAGGACTTCCGGAGCGGTTTGCCGAAGGAGCCGCTATAGGCTCTCCCGCCGCATATATAATTTTTCGCGCTATCGTATTCTCCGGACAACGAATAGCGACGGTATCAAGGCCGCCTGTTACATTATAAGGAATACATTCGCGCTTAGGCATAATGACTGTAATAGGTCCCGGCATGAATCTGTCCGCGATACGATAGTACAACTCGCTCGTAACCGCGTATTTATCGGCTTCTTCTGGTCTCCATATATGTACGATGAGCGGGTTGTCGGAAGGTCGGCCTTTAGCGGCGTATATTTTTTTTGAAGCTTCTTGAGATAAAGCCGACGCTCCAAGTCCGTATACGGTTTCCGTCGGTATTCCGACAAGTCCGCCGTTTCTGATAATTTCGCCGGCGAGATTTATTGCAAATTCGTCTTCAGGCGTCCCAGTGATTTTATATATTTCAGTTTTCAAAATTATATGGGAAAATTACTTTCCAGTTTCTCCTTTGAGTTTAGCGGCCGCGTCTTCCGTCGCTATAGCGTCGATCATTTGATCGATGTCTCCGTTAATAAACGAATCTATAGAATGAAGCGTAAGTCCTATACGATGGTCGGTTACCCTTCCCTGCGGAAAATTATACGTACGTATGCGCTCGCTCCTATCTCCTGTTCCAACCTGAGATTTTCTTTCGGAAGCGATTTTATTATTCTGCTCCGTCTGCTTCATATCAAAAAGCTTAGCTCGCAGAATCTTCATCGCCTTATCCCGATTTTTGAACTGGCTGCGTTCGTCCTGACATTCGACCACGATTCCGGTTGGCTTGTGTATCATCCTTATAGCAGATTCAGTTTTGTTGACGTGCTGTCCTCCGGCGCCGCTGGATTTTATAGTTTCTATCTGAAGATCAGACGGGTTGATCTCTATCTCTACGCTTTCAGCCTCAGGTAATACTGCAACGGTAGCCGTAGACGTATGAATACGACCCGAAGTTTCAGTTTCAGGTACTCGCTGAACTCTGTGAACCCCCATCTCATACTTAAAACGCGAATATGCTCCGTTTCCTGACACAATAAAAGTTATTTCTTTGTATCCGCCAAGACCTGTTTCATTCATGCTTACGACTTCAGTTTTATATTTTTTGGAGTCGGCGTACATAGTATACATACGAAAAAGAACTCCGGCGAACAGAGCCGCCTCTTCCCCTCCTGCTCCGGCGCGTATTTCAACGACCACGTTTTTATCATCCAAGGGATCGCGAGGAATCAAAAGTAGTTTTAATTCCTCCTCAGTCTTTGACAAACGTAGTTTAAGCTCTTTTAATTCCTCCGACGCCAGCTCGCGAAGTTCCTGATCGCCGCTTGATTCGACGAGATCTTTAGCTTCCTCAATGTCGGAGTTTATTTTTAAATATTCCCTATATTTTAAAATTGTAGGTTCAAGAGTTTTGTATTCCTTTAAAAGTTCAGTATATTTTTCGATGTCTGCAATTACGCTTACGTCGCCGAGCTGCTTCTCTATAGCTTCAAATCGCAGCTCGGCGTCTTTAAGTCTTTCAATCATTATAGTTCCGTTCTCTTTTTATCAAATCATTTGCAAAAGGCTGAAAAAGCAAGATAAGCCTCATACAAGTCGGCCTTTGAAATTATTTCAAAGGGAGCGTGCATAGATATTACGGGTACTCCGATATCTATAGTGTCGATATTTTTTTCCGATATATACATAGCTACTGTTCCGCCGCCGCCCTGATCTACCTTACCAAGCTCGGCCATCTGCCATACGACGCCCTCTCTATCAAACGTGTTTCTAATATATGAGGCAAACTCTGACGTCGTTTCGTTCGTACCGCTTTTTCCGCGTGATCCCGTATATTTTGCAACGGCGACCCCACAGTGAAGAATTGCGGAATTATTCTTTTCCGTTACCTCGGGATAATTAGGATCGTGAGCAGCTGAAACGTCTGCGGAAAGACACATGGAATTGTTTCTTACGACGGCAGGATTTGACCCTAACGACGCCGCAAGATTTTCAATTATATCAAGGAGCGCATAACACTTCATACCGGTAACGCCTTCGCTTCCAACTTCTTCTTTATCCGCAAAGGTAAAAATGAGCGTGTGCTTTGGCGAAGAACAGTCAAGCAAAGCTCTAAACGACGTATACGCGCAGCAGCGATCGTCGTGGCCGTATCCTCCTATAAGCCATCGGTCCAAACCGACGTCTACGCTTTTTCCAGCCGGCACAGCCGTTAACTCGGCGCTTAGAAAATCGCTTTCTATAATTCCATATTTGTCGTTTAGTATGCTCATTATATTAAGACGTACGCCTTCGTCCTTTACCGGAACGTTATCTTCCATATATGGAGAAGAACAGATCATTATATTAAGTCCTTCTCCGCTGAACGCTTCGCCTAATTTCTTCTGCACCTGATCTTTAGCAAGGTGAGGAAGCAAATCAGAAATGCAGAATACTGGATCGCCCTCATCCTCTCCAATATTCACATCTACAGAACTTCCGTCTACGCGAGTAATTACGCCGTGAAGAGCGAGCGGTATAGTCGTCCACTGGTATTTTTTGATTCCTCCGTAATAGTGCGTTTTAAAATACCCTATTCCTTCTGATTCGAAAATTGGACAGGGTTTTAAATCCAATCTAGGAGAATCAATATGAGACGCGCATATACGCACTCCATTATCAATAGATTCCTCTCCTATTATTATAGCGAAAATATTTTTTCCGCGATTATTAAAGTATAGCTTATCTCCACTCTTTACGGCGTCTCCGAACGAATATTCACGAAATCCTTCAGCTTTAAGAACGCTAAGCATGGAAGCGGTAGCTTCTCTTTCCGTCTTTGCGTCGTTTAGCCAATCTTTATATCCCTCGGCAAATCTCTTCATTTTATCAAGTTCGTCGCGGCTCTTTGTTTCAAACACGCTCTTTTTTTTGTATAGCAGCTTTTCTGAAAGGCGATCGTTTTTTGATTCAGTACTCATAATAAAAATTCCTCCATACAGCATAATGTTTATTATTATATAATTTAATTACTATAATACAGATCGTGATATTTTTTACATATATCCTTCAAATCCTTAAATTCTGAAGCCACGCCAGCGTCGGGAATAGCTTTTATACGACCGTTTTTGTCAATGATTGAATCGTTTGAAAGCCATTCGTCTACGGCGGCTTCTCCTGCAACCTTGGCTAAAAGCACGTCGTCCCAATTATCGTATCTGGAATATTCATAAGCCAACCAATGCGAACCGTATTTTATATTTGTTTCAGGACCGTACAAGGTATCGTTTGTAATAGACTCCCTTGTTATTTTAAGCACAGAATCAAATTCCTGAGAACTTATTCCCATAAGTCCAACGGCTCCATTCTCTTTTAGATTATTAGACGCAAACGAGCTTTCATATTTTATTACTCCATATATCAAATATTCGGGAACGCTGAATTCTTCCGCATATTTTACAACAAATTCAGAATAATCCGTAGGGTATTTTCTTAAATCCATTTTATTATGAAGTACTTGATATATGATACCGCAAATAACGGATAAAATAAGAATTACAATTATAACGACGCTTCTATATATAGCTTGGTTTTTAATTTTCATTTTACTAATATGTCCCGTCTTCTATAATGTTTTTCAATATATTCCTTGCTCTTTCTTTTATGTTTTTTACGTCGGTGTCAGTATATATTACATAATTAACTTTTTTACGTAAATCGTCGGAGTTTATTTGAGACTTCAATCTCATAACAGCGTCTTTTTCGCTTATTCCATCGCGAGCCACTATACGACTAACAAGCGTTTCTTCAGGAGCGTCGGCCATTATAATATAATCGCATTTTTTATAGTATCCGCTCTCAAAAAGAAGCGGCGCGTCGACAATTACGGCTTTATATCCTAAAAGTGATAGATTTTTAATTAATTTATCGGTTTCCGACAAAATAAAAGTATGACTTATATGATTAAGAGCGTCAAGCTTGTTTCTGTCGGTAAATACCAAGGTTGCAAGACGTCTCCTATTTAGGCTTCCGTCTTTCATAATTATATCCGACCCAAATTCTAAAGCAAGGGCTTTCATACAATCTGATAACTCTCCGTCAATATATCCTGAGGTGATTTCCCTATAAACAGCGTCAGTATCAATAGAAGGAATTCCAAACTCTGAAAAAACGGAAGATATTACGCTTTTTCCTGATCCGCTGCGTCCGCAAAGACCGATTATCTTCATGCTATCCTCCGTTTCCATTTTAAATATTTATCTGGCGCGCAAGTATATATTACCACATTTACTTCATATTTGCAACTATTTTCATATTTTACATTACTAATCAATTATCATCCTATATGCTTTATAATATTTAAAAATTCAGATATGATATTAATATAAAAATGAGACCGCAAGAACCTTTGAAGCTTTGCAGTCCCATTCTTTTTCAATTATATGGAAACTATACAGTGGTTTTAAAGTTACGGCAATTCAACCGACACGTAATTGTAATTGGACGTTCCATCCCGTACGCTAGTGTAGTATATAATACCGACTGTACCGTCTTTTAGAGAACCGTTCCTTGGACTTGTCATAATTAGTTTTGTAGATACGGAGCTTGACGTATTGTTTATTTCGTCTCCGGAAGCGGTGGTCAGCTTCACTGTGTCAACAGACTTTGTAATTGAGAAATCGTCTTCAATCTTCCAAATCTCCAGATTAGCTGAACGTATAGTACTCTTGCACCAGTAACCTATAATATATAACTCTCCGTCTTTTCCCTCCGACATAGCAAAGCTATAATCGGAAGCGTTAGTCAGCGAGAAGTCGGATTCATATGTTTTTTGCCAACCTGATGTATCGTATACCGTATACATCATCTTTTTGGTCTCGCCTTTTAGCCAAATGATATGAAGCCGGCCTTTCGAGTCAAGATATGTGCATCCGCAACCATAATGCGTTGCGCCAACGGCGGAAGTACCGTTTTTAGGCTTGTTCTTGCTCTCCCATATCGCTCTATAGTCTGGCTCGTAAACAGTACTGCTAATCTTAAATTCATCTTTGTTAACGTCGGGAATACTGTATATATAAAGCGCGTCCCATGCGTATCCGGTTGTGCTGCGAAGAATTCCCTCAAGATCTAGTTTTGCAATAAGATCCTTTACGAGAACGTCGCGCTGTCCAAGGAAGTAAAATCCACCTTTACCATCGGCATACGCATTAAAATATGCAAGTCTGTAATCCGTTTCAACAGCATGACAAGTATTGTCCCACGAATGATTCTTTATATCGTAGACAAACCATGCAAGACAGCCTGGAATTCCTTCTCCTGTATAAAGCGCGTATATTTTCCCATTTTTAATATCGGGAATAGGCTGAGAATATCCATAGTTGCCGGAACGCCAAATCTTAAAGTCAGGTCTTCCGTTATATACGTCGATTGTTTTTTTTGCCTCGTCTATTTCATATATCTGGAGATACGCGCCCTGAGTATGATTATGCTCATAATACTTCGGATTATCTACGGAAATAACCGAAACATAAATCGTACCGTACTCGCCTGCAAATATGTTAGGAACACAGCTGCCGTTAGAATGGGGATATTCATATGATCCAAGAACTTCAACTCCTTCAGGAATGATTTTCATAATCTTAAACTGATCCATATCCATGCTATATGCCGGGAAGCTTGAACCTTTGAAAAGATGTATGCTGCAATTTTCAACGAACGTACTGCCGCCGGAGGTAAATGTTATGTTAACTTTTATAACGACGTCGTTTCCATTAGACAACGCGGAGTCTGCGTCGGCCACTTTGCCATAATCGTTTATTTTAGCGGAAGTAGCTCCTCTTTTTCCGGCGATCATCTGAGAAATATCGGGCTCGCTGAGCGTACCGCTATAAGTATATCCGTACTCAACGTACGAGCCGGTTACATAAGTAGAATATGTTCCAAAATCTGTTCTTAAAACCTTAGATTCATGACCGCCGTGAGTTCCAGTTCCGTTTGCAGTAATATTTCTTTCACCATCGTTAAGGATAACCGTATTAGAAATTGTCGCGCCGTTTTCCTGTGAATACTGAACGCCTATATTTTCAGAAGTTGGGGCGTTCGAATCAAAAACTTTGGGCTTAGACGCCTTTAAAACATATTCGACGGTAAATGATCCCGCATCTTTTTTGAACCTTACCTTTATATTGGATTCTGAGGCGCTTCCGGGAGCAACGTCTTTAAGAAACATTCTCACCGCCGAAAAGTCCACCGATGCGGAATCCATAGCGTTATCAGGATCTGTAAGTTCTTTTATCCATAAATTAAATCCATTTTCATCAGATACTGAAATTGAATAGTCAAATAATAACTCCGTATTAGCTGGTTTTACAAGGTGCGATAAATCGCTCTCTCTTACAAAATTTACGACGTATTTTGCGGTTGTTTTAACGCCAAAATTATTAAAGCTAATCTCTATGCCATGCTTGCCGCTGTCGCCGGCAATTACTTGGCCTGCAAATGCAGAAACATCTGCAAAATTAGTAACAGAACATTCCGCAAACGCGTCGTTTGCGTCTGCAAGCGAAGAAATCCACTCTGTAAATTCCTTTTCACTTGCGGTAAATTCTTTAAACTCATAAGTAAATTCAGTCCCGTCGGCTTTAATATCTTTACGGTAAAGATGTACGAGAAGTCTCGACATAATCATCGATATCTCCGCCCTTGTAGCCGTCTTTACAGGATTGAAATACCCGTTGTCATCACCCTCTATAAGTCCGGTAGTTCTCAAAACTTCAACATCGCCTGCAGCCCATTCGGCGACGTCTTCCTGATCTTTAAACTTATCGATGGGATTTTCCGCCAATATATCCAAATCTATCATTTTTAAGAAACGAACGGTCAAAACGGCGATTTCCTGCCGCGATATAGGATTATTCGGCCTAAACGTTTTATCGTCGTACCCCTTGACAACTCCGCAGTCAACAGCCCAACCAACGTAATCCGCATACCAGCTGTTCCGCTCTATGTCGATCAATTCCGAAGCCTTGCTTTCCATGCCGGTAACGTCCGCCCCGGCGATGCGTGAAAGAAGAGTAACAAGCTCAGCCCTGGTCATAGAAGATTCGGGAGCAAATATGGTCGGAGTTATTCCCTGCATAAGCTTAACTCCATTTATTTCATTTCTATACATTGTATCTACGCATTCATAGTACCATTTTTCATCCGTAACGTCTTCAAATGGAAGCTTTTCATCAGCAGGATAAGCAGGAAGTATCATTATAGACAGCAATGTGGCGGCCGCCATAACGACGCTCAAAAACTTTTTCATTTTCGTCTCCTTTCACCCTATAGAAGGGTTTTAAGTAAATGTTAGCGTAAATATTTCTATTATTTTTTGCGATAAGATCATACAGGTATATTTAAAAATTTCATATGCATGACAACTATGGAATATAGTCATTCTTTTGGCATAGTTTACTGATATTTGTTTATCGCAACAAGAAATATCTTCGAAAATATGATACATCAAATCAAAAAAAATGTCAATAGATATACGATATTTAAATACTAAATATGAATTATATAATATATTTTTTGTTTTTAGAACGTCAATTTCTTAGCTTGTCAAATTCCAAATAACAAAAATTTTGGGGGACATAATATCGCTTGCTCTGAGCAAATTAGTAAAGAAAAATAAAACTCATAAAAACAAAGCTGACAGGACGGTGTATAATGAAAAATTTAATAAAAAAATTAACGGTCATGACTATCGCTTTGACAGTGTGTATTACGGCGCTCTCCTTATCCTGCAAGGTAGCGGCGGCTGATTGCAATAGCGATTTATATGTAGGAGGCTTCCCATTCGGCATAAGAATATACACGGAAGGACTCGTCGTCGTCGAGTTATCCGCCGTCAATACAAGATCCGGATCATCGTCTCCCGCTGAAGAAGCCGGTATATTGCCTGGAGATATAATAAAAGAAATAAACGGGCGAAAAATAAATTCCTCCGAAGAATTTACCGGAGCGGTTGAAAATAGCTCCGAACCTGTAAAATTACTGATTGAGAGAAACGGAGAAACGAAAGTAATTATAATAACGCCGGCCCTATCCTCTGAAGATGGAAAATATAGAACGGGAATGTGGCTGAGAGACAGCACGGCGGGAATTGGAACAGTTACGTTTATTGTCCCGGAAACAGGCGAATTCTGCGGCCTCGGACACGGCATATGCGATGGAAAAAGCGGAGAACTTTTGCCTCTTGTAAAAGGAATCGTAAGCGAAGTTCAAATTTCCGGAGTAGCCAAAGGAATGCCTGGAACTCCAGGAGAACTCAAAGGGTATTTTTGCAAAAAAGATTCAGGAATAATAATGAAAAATACCGAACATGGAGTTTACGGAATCTTTGATTCAATACCGACAAATAAAGGAGAAAAGCTTTCGGTTGGAAAGCGCGAACAGCTTCATACGGGAAAAGCGTCCGTCGTATGCACTATCGATGGTAAATCTCCTCAGACCTTCTCTATTGAAATAACAGGTTTAGGTAACGATAAAAATTCATCAAATTTTGAAATTACCGTTACAGACGATGCTCTTATCGAAAAAACCGGAGGGATAGTTCAAGGAATGAGCGGAAGTCCAATTATACAAGATGGAGCGCTTGTAGGCGCCGTTACTCACGTAATGGTAAGCGATCCTATGAGAGGATACGGTATCTATATAGATAAAATGCTTGAGCTTACGCAATGAAGCTCAAGCATTTTCCAAATTTTCCTGCGGTCTCTCTTGTCGTATTCTCATAGACCGCCAATTAAAAAGACCGTATATATCGTTTATCAAAAAAGCAAAAAAACAAATAACCACAGACAAATAAGAAATTTCTGTTTTTGCCGCGATTGACCACAATATAATAAGGATAATATCGTTAGCGGCATATGCGGCGGCAAAAAATATACTTCTTCTAAACGATAAATATACCGCGAGAAAGCTGGTCGCAACAGATGCAGCGCTAGGAATTAAATTTGCAGTGTGGAATATTTTTAAAATATAATAAAATGTAAATGTTACAATGGCTGTAATAAAAATCATAAGCGGAATTTCTCGTCTTTTAAGTCTATTTATTTTTACCTGGTAACGAGAGCCTTCATATGGATTTTTAAGCCAAGAAATTAACGACAATACAGCCATAGGCATAGTCATATCGACGTAAGTAATCGTCTCTCCATAATATGAAAATTTAAAGGATATAAAGCCGTATATAATACTAAATAATATCATAAACACCTGTCCCGCAGGATTTCCTTTGGCGGATAAAATAAGCGATGACGCTCCTATAAGCGACGCGGCGAGAATGAGATAATTTTCACGGTCAAAAATGAAAAATGAGATAGTAATTGAAAGAGTTGAGATACTCCATAGAATAATTTCACCTGCTGAAAAATATGAAAACGGCCGCAGTAATTTTTTTCTCATATAAACCTCTAAAAATAAAAAAGCGTTCGCTAACGCGTCTTCTGTGACCTAACGACGCGCGGCGAATGCATTGCATTCCTACCCGGTGGCAGTTTAAAAATTATATCATGAATAAATATAAAAGTCAATAAAATTAAATAGATTATTTGATTTACATAATTATAACAAATTAAATATTCTTTTCCGCATCGTAATATGGTATTCTTTTAATTAACGGCATAAAAGCGTCTTCGACCCAAGCTCAGTCTATTACAAAAGGGAGGGATATATATGATTTGGGCAGTTCTTTTCGGAGCGTTAATTATATGCGCCATATTGAGCGCAATATATGTGGTAATTCAAACGCATAAGTTCAACATAATACAAAAGCTTTCCAGAAAAAATAAAATCGTTTCGTGGATCGTCGCTTCTACGCCTTTGCTCATCGTATCATGCTTTACATTTATAAACGTGTTCGCAGCTGTAATCGTCCTTCTTCACCTTGTAATTATTTGGATTTTATGCGACCTGATTTTTTTTGTAATAAGAAAAATTTGTAGGAAGGAAAAACTGAAAGAATACTATTCGGGAATCATTTCTATCTGCGTTACCGTAATATATTTAAGCTACGGATGGTTCTGCGCTCATTACATATTTGAAACAAACTACCAATTCAATACTTCCAAAGATCTGGGACAAGATTCCCTGCGAATAGTAGAAATTGCAGACGCTCATATAGGTATAACCCTTGATGGAGAAAAGTTCTCCAAGGAAATGAAAAAAGTCCGCGAATCTAATCCAGACATAATAGTTATCGTTGGAGACTTTGTCGACGACGACACAATTAAAGACGATATGGTAATCGCTTGTCAAGCATTGGGCGAACTTAATCCAAAGTTCGGAGTTTATTTTGTTATGGGAAATCACGACGAAGGTTATTATCAGTATCGCGATTTTTCTTCATCGGAACTCAGGAAAGAACTCAAAAAAAACAAAGTTATTATTTTGGAAGACGAATACGCGCTCATTAACGACTGTTTCTACATAATCGGAAGACAAGATAGGCAAAATGAGAGCAGGATGGACGTAAATGCTCTAACTGCGGATATTGATAAATCAAAGTACGCCATACTTCTCGATCATCAGCCAAACGACTACGATGCCGAAGCGTCGGCCGGCATAGATCTCGTATTGTCGGGACATACCCACGGCGGACATATTTTCCCCGCTGGAATTATTGGGAAAAGAATACTGAAAGCGAACGATTCAGTATATGGCTCTGAGATTAGAGGAAACACAGCTTTCGTTGTAACATCAGGTATTTCAGGTTGGGGAATACCGTTTAAAACTGGAGCTATATCAGAATATGTCGTAATCGATATTTTTCAAAAATAAATAAAATAATTACGATGGAGAGGAACAGATTGGCTTCCTACTCCATCGTATTATTTTACATTAATACTATTGGTACTACACGTTAAATCTAAACAAAACTACGTCTCCGTCGCGAATAACATACTCCTTGCCCTCGCTTCTAAGCAAGCCTTTTTCCTTAGCCGCGTTCATAGAACCGCAATCAACTAAATCTTCAAAAGAGACGATTTCAGCGCGTATGAATCCTCGTTCAAAATCACTATGTATCTTTCCGGCTGCCTGAGGGGCTTTAGTTCCCTTCACTATCGGCCAAGCCCTGACCTCCTTTGGTCCAGCGGTAAGATAGCTTATGTAGCCAAGCAGCGAATAGCTCGCCGTTATAAGTCTGTCAAGTCCGCTCTCTTTTATTCCCATCTCCTCAAGGAACATTTCTTTTTCTTCCGGATCAAGCTCCGCTATCTCCGCTTCAATACCGCAGCATACCGGTATAACCTCAGCTCCCTCGGATTCAGCCGCATCTTTTACCTTTTTATAATATTCATTTGTTTCACTGACTCCCGAAGCCTCGCTCTCTGAAACATTCGCGACATATATAACCGGCTTTAGCGTAAGAAGCTCCACATCCGATATAATTTCATTCTCCTCCTCGGAAAGTCCTATAGCTCTTGCGGTAATTCCATCTTCAAGCGAGTTTTTTACTTTTTTTAGAGTTTCAAGCTGAAAAGCTAAAGACTTATCTCCCTTTAAAAGTTTTTCCGTTTTTGCTATACGCCGATCAAGAGTTTCGATATCAGAAAATATAAGCTCGAGATTTATAGTCTCAAGATCTCTCATAGGGTCTACTGATCCGTCTACGTGAATAATATCTCCGTCTTCAAAGCATCTCAGCACATGTACGACGGCGTCGACGTCTCGAATATGAGAAAGAAATTTGTTTCCAAGACCTTCTCCTTTTGAAGCCCCGCGAACAAGTCCGGCAATATCGACAAATTCAACAGTCGCAGGAGTATAGAGCTGTGGCGAATACATATCTCGAAGTATATCAAGACGCTTGTCCGGCACTTGCACTATGCCTATGTTGGGGTCTATAGTACAAAACGGATAATTGGCACTGGCGGCTCCAGCTCCTGTTATAGCGTTAAATAACGTGCTTTTTCCTACGTTGGGCAGGCCGATTATTCCTAATTTCATTTATTTTCAAATCTCCTTTATTTTAAGGGGTTTTTAATGGTTTCAAATTTATTTTACGCCATTTTTTACGCCATTTGGATTACAAAACAGGCATAAATCAGGGTAAATCATTGTTTGCCGCGTTGTTTAATTCAAACTGTCTGATAGCGTTATTCATGGAATCATCCGTTACATGAACATATGTATCCATTGTAGTTTGAATGCTTGCATGACCTAAAAGTTTTTGAAGAACTTTTGGCTGTACGCCGCTTTCAATCGCCCTCGTTGCATATGTATGTCTTAATGTGTGCATTGAAAACGGAGGTATTCCCGCCGTCTCGCACAGCTTATAAATATGGGTGTCATAAGAACTGTTTTTTGCAGGCATTCCAGTTCTGAAATTTATAAATACCAAATCGCGCATTATAAGACTTGACTTTTGCCCTGTACGCCTGTCGGTGTATGTCAGCATTTGTGATAAATTCTCAGATAATTTCTGAGACTTACGCATTTCTTTAAGCTCCAGAAATAAGTTATAAGCTCTGTTTGTAAGAGGAATTGTTCTGTAGCTTGTCCGCGTCTTAGGAGGACCAGCCCGCCATGTATGCTGATTGTGTCTGAACTCAAGAGTTTTATTAACAGTAAGAGCTTTATTTTTTAAATCAACCGCATCCCAAGTAAGACCAATTATTTCACCTGTTCTCAGTCCTGTTTCCAATGCCAAAGCATACTGATAATAATTATGTGATGATTTTGCAACTTTAAGAAACTTTTTCTGTTCTTCTACGGTCAATACTCTATGGTCGCTGGGCGCTCTTACGGGTTTTGTGGATTTCACACCGTCCATAGGATGTTTTCGGATTACATCATTCATAACGGCAGATCGGAACATTGTTCCCATAGCTATATATGTCTGACGGATTGTAGAGCCTGCATAGTCCTTCGACATGTTGTTAAGTATCATTTTGCAGTGCATTGGCTTAACGTCTGATATACACATTCTGCCTATAGCAGGCTGAATATTTCTTTCGTATCGCTCCTTATAATTCCGTCTTGTATTAGGAGATAAATCAACTATTAAGTTATTATACCAGTAATTAAACCACGTGTCTACGCTGACTGTAGAAGTAAGTCCCGTTGTACCGTATAAATCTTCATATTGAGAATCTGCAAGCCAATTTCGGGCTTCGGGAAGTGTGCTAAAATATTTTTCAAGCCGTCTTCCGCTTTTCGTTACATATCTTGCAGAATACTTCTTGTCCTTGCGCTGTGAAAGTCCCTTTCCAATTTCTCTGCCTTTTAAATCCTTGCCCATGTAAAGCTCCTTTCTGAGTAGAAGAGAAAAGAGCCTGACATGTTATTATATCATAAAAGCTCTTTTCTCTCAATGGTTTTAATAAATTTTCTTACTATAATTACTAAAAATCTTTTAAACGTCAGATAACCAACTGATTATCAAGAAACTTTTCAAATTCCTTACGTTTAACAAGCTTCTTTGTACCTACATAAAGTACAAACGGACAATTAGGAGTCCTGAGCATACGGTCAATTTTATTAATACCTATGTTGGTATACTCCGACGCCTCTCTAATTGAAAGTAAAGCCTTTTGATTAATTGGAATACTTATTTCTTTGTTCATATATAGCCTCCGTATTAAAATATTACATTTTCATCTTCATCATCTTCATTATCGCCATTGTCATTGCTGTTAAAGGTAGTTTGGAGTGGTGATGCTTCCGATGTGAATGAACTATCTCCATTGCCGTCACCATTGCCTATTTCGCTTGAATCCTCCAGAACTTGGTATGGATTCACATGGCATGAAGCTAATGGAGATAAAATTGTATTTTTAAGTATGATGTATGTGCCGTCTGATCTTGTAGTGTCAAATTCAAATGTGATACCCACCTTTTCAAGATTGCTCTTGACAGCTTTTATTCGTCTTGATAGATTATTAGGAGATTGTGGTATATTTTTGCTGTTGGGATTTATGCCTTGCCTTTCAGCTTCATTTTTCAATTCACTGTAAAGCTTAGATACTCGTCCCGACCAATCTCTTTGGTGTCTCATAAATTCAACTATCAGAAAGGCTACCATATCCGCGTTAACTGCTTCGGTATTCTGTATTTCCTGATTAGATTTATACTCTTGTAAAAATCTATCGCCATGATTTCCTATTGCTTCTGCAATAGCATACCCCCAACGACAGAAATCAGCCATTCGCGGAAGCATGTCCAATTTTACAGTTGGATGTATTGCCATTGCCTTTGACAGAATATCAAATATGGCTCCCAATAGATAAGGTCTGTCAGCTTCAAACGTATTTTTAATTTCCTGTACTTCCTTACGCTTTTCTTCGGGCACACGCTCCAACTCAAACAGTATGGAACGGTCAAGAAGGTCTGAACGATTCGCAACATTGTTAATGCCATTTATAGCTAAACACCTTTTAAATTTGAAAATATAATCTTCACCATTAGTATGTAATTTTCTCTGCTGAACTGCCCCGCCTGTAATCGCTCGGCACAATATGTCGCTGGTATCATTATTGATGGCAGATACATTGTCAAACGGTAGAAAATAATGATGTTGTAAATTGACTACAAGCGTCCTTTCATCTTTACTTAATGATACTGTATCCATCAATGACGGATCAATTAGCTTTTTCAACAGCTCACAAGCTGTGCTTTTCGCCGCGCCCTTCTCGCCGTAAAAAATCGGCATAGGGTGTGGTATATCAGGCACATAGCATGAGACAAGCCAACAAAGGAATAAGGTTTGATATCCGCTCATGTTTACATATTTAAATATTTCCATAATATTCCCGCCGCTCTGCGGAAGCGTCTGCGCCGCCTGATGATTATATCTGCAAAACAGCTTCGGAACGTCCTTAATCAATGCCCATCCATCGGAATTTGTTCTGATTGCCGACCACTTATCATTTGAGAGGTCAAACCAAAAATCATTTCCGCTTTTTGCAACACGATTTGACAATATATATTTTTGCTTGTTGCCAAATTTTGTATCTGCAATCAGAATGTCTATTGCTCTCGCAAGACTGTCTTTGCAGATTGCCTTTTTGCTCTTCTTGTAGAATACATTCTGAGCCCACAAGTTAAAGTCACTGCCACTTATATCATAAATTTCCTTATGGTCTTCATTTAGTATTTCTATAAACGCATTATTACTTTCATCCATAAAGAAGTCTGTTTCTTCATTTCTGATAATATCAAGTAAAATGCCAGACTGTTGTCTGTTTTCAAAGGAGATATCAGAAGTTTCATTATCAGTATTTTCTAAAACCGTCGCAGGAATTTTTTCAATCTCGGTTATTGAATGTCCCGATTGTAACCAGTCATACACATCTTCTTTTTCTTTGAGACCCGGCAACTCTTTAATTACTGCCCACGGTAGATTTTTTTGAATCATTTTGGCATACTTCATTCCCGGCTCGTCATTGTCAGGAATGATTATGACTTCCTTATCTTTGAAGTATTTTATATATTCTTTATAAAATTTTGAATTTGCTCCGCTGTCAAGAGTAGTTGCTGTATAGCCTTGCTCAATGATCGCGTCGGCGCATTTCTCACCTTCTGCAAAATAAATTATTTTAGCTTTGTCTATCCCCGGGAGATTATAAAAGAGATGTTTTGTATCCTTTAATCCTTTTGTTCCGTCGGGCATACTAAAGAAAAATGATTTCTTACCGTCATCATAATCCAAACGTTTTTTTGTGTAGGCAAGAGTGCCGTCAGCCTTTTGATATTTATAGATTTTTTCTTTAATTACCATTGGTCTTACCCCCTTTGCTCCTATAAATAAATCGGATTTTTTTAATCCCACTGAACTGAGTATTTTCTCTTCGGAACACCCCGTAAAACAATGTAAATTTACCCAATCGCCATTTATATATATTGATAGGCTTGGGTGTTTGTCGTCATGTGCAGGACATCGCGCTTCATATCTCTTTCCACCGTCTTTTTTCTTAACGTCATTGAAGCAACTCAGTATTTCATCTAATATCATATTATTCCTCCTCACTATCCATGAGAGCCTTTACAATATCATCTATTGAACTGCACCTCATAATTGTAACTTCTTCAATATGGTCTCCGAGATCATATGTGACCTGTGGATATTTGCCCTCGCGTATATCCCACGTTGTTTTCTTTACGTCAGGATCATTTTCAAGGGATTTAAAAAAATTACTCAAAAACTCATTCATTATAATATTTTCCTTTCTTTTTTCTTGCGGTTACAGTCCAAATGTTTTATAATAAATATGGTGAAACCGCATGTTATGTTATAATCTCGTTTTCACTGGATGATCGCCGTCGGAGTACCGGTAATACTCTGACGGCATCTTTTATGTGCCCTCCCAACACCGCTTATTACCAAGTATCTATATTGTACGCTATATGCGCGCGGGAAATCAAACATAATATAGAATATATTTTATAGTGTGTTTTCTACACTATAGCATTGACATGTTTGCTATAGTGTGATATACTTAAAGAAAAATTATATATATAAAGGTGATTTTCATGGCGTCAAATTATGAAAAATTGAAAGTAAGACAAGAAAAACAAGAAGCTGAAAATGCTAAAGTAAAAAACAAAAGACAAGAAGCTGAAGACAACATAAGAAAAAAATTTTCTAAAAGATTTATCTCTGCACAAGAATCAGTTAAAAAGAATAATGCTACTATATCACGTGAAACGGGAGTAAATGAATCCATGATAGGCAAGTACGGTACAGGGGAAAAGGCTCCTAGTCTTTATACTGCAAAGTACTTGGCAAAATACTTCGGTGTCTCGCTTGATTGGTTATGTGGGGATGAAATAGATTTAAGAACAGAACTTAATAGCAATGATGTTTGGTTGAATATACCAATCGCATATGCACTACTTGCTATTTTGAATAAATTTAACCCCAAGATTGATATAGGTGATGGAATTAACTCACCTCATGTCACATTATCATTTAATTACAACGAGCTATATTATCTCGGTGATAAAACACTAAAAGATTTTTTTAAGGCTTACGAACCTATTAAAATTTTGGAAAACTCAAATTGTGAATCTGATGCAACTTCTAATGCTATTGATACTCTTTTGAAAGATTTGGCAAAGACATATAAAGATATACTATAGATAAGAAAACAGCCGCTGAACACTAACATTCAGCGGCTGTTTGCCATAGTTATGTATTAACTTTCCCCAACGCGTCAAAAACCTTATGATAAACCATCTGATTGGGATAGTACCTGTAATCTGCAAACACAGATATCCCTGTTCCGTAGAAATGCTCCAGTATCGCCGCGGCACACGCCGCGCTCCTGCTTTGCCCATACTCGCATTGACAGATAATATCACACCCATCCTGCTTAGCCTTGTAAATAAACTCTGCTAATTCGTCAGTCTCGGGAAAGTATGTGTCATATGTCAAGCCATAGTCCCCTAATATCTCAATGTCAATATCGTTAATGCACACATGGAACACCCGATCACATTTTCCTGTATAGTCAACAGGCTCAGTTACATTTGGATTTCTCTTGGTCGGCGGATCATAGAAACTGATAACCGCTGTGCTTTCAAGTACACTATCTTTCAACAGTTCTTCCATTGCTTCTCGCGAGTAGATTTTCACATTCATTTTTCAGCCCTCTATCATTCTTAAATATTTGTATACTGTAGGATAGGAGAGAGAACACAGTCGGGATAAATCCTTCTTATTCAGCTCTCCGTTTTTGTATTTGGGATAATGCTTGTAGAATACGCTCGGTATATCGTCGGCAGTAGTATTCGGTCTGCCTATTGCCTTGCCTTTTGCCTTTGCATTATGCATACCGCTTTTCACACGCTGACTTGTGATGTTTCTCTCAATCTCACTGAACACACCCATCATTTTTAACATTCCCTCAGTCATTGGGTCAAGCTCCTTACTGCAATCTACAACGAAGTTTCCGAGGATCAGTTTCAGTTTTCTTAATTTAGCAAGCTCTGTAATCTCACAAAGCTGTTTTGTACTGCGTGTGATTCTGCTTACTTCCGTTGCAATGATCGTGTCATGTGGCTGAATAGCTTTAAGCAGTTTATTAAGCTCTGCCCGATCTTCCTTTGCTCCGCTTTCGTATTCAAGATAAATCGTCTCGTCGGACGCGCCGTGCTGTTTTAATTCTCTGACCTGTCTTTGAATATCCTGTAGTTTCTCATTGGTAGAACATCTTGCATATCCGTAAATCATGAAATCACCCCGCCGCATTTGATCTAATAATATTATAAGATAAATCAGACTCAACAACAACCCCACTTAATGATTTATTAATATTTGCGGAAATACCCCAGCATTACTGATATATTTTTTTTAATTTTTCTGAAATAGGTTGAATTTATCCTAAATATCGCATATAATATAATTGAAGATAAAAAAGGGGGGCTTATCATGACTGTAAATACAGATAACTTAATTTCCATAACGGAAGCCAATCAAAATTTTTCACGCGTCGCAAGAATGGTTGATGAAAACGGCTCTGTCATTATTTTGAAAAACAATGTGCCGCGCTATCTTGTTGTGGAATTTAACGCGGCAGAGCAGGAGCAGACAGCAAAAGAAGAAGATGTAAGAGAGATTTCAAAGAGACTCATTGCAAAGAACAAATCTGCTTATGAGGTTCTTGCAAAATAAATTCCATACTTTAATATAAAAGAAAAGGTGTTGCCAATATCTTTTATAGAAAACAGCCGTAATCATAGCAGACTACGGCTGTTTTGTGGTGTGTAAATCTATAAACGGAAAGAGATGTTTGTTTTTATAGGGATAAAACAACAGACAGATATCAATAGATTTTTTTAAATATCCATTTGATGTCATTTTGTAAATATATAGTCAGGTACTCATTGTCTGTTGCAAAAGAAAATTTTTCGTAAGGATTTGATGCATTCCACATTACTTCAACATCCCAATTTAAATTAACACTCAATCCTGATGATGATATATAAGCAGTACCATCTGAATACAAATAAAGCTCTCCATCATAATTTTTATCTATGTGTTCTCCGTTAGATAGAGTTTCATGCTCTTTGTAATATCCGCTTATTTCAAAAAACTCCTGCGAGTGAGAATCTGGAGGATAATTAAATTTATAATTACATTTTGGACATTCAAATCCACTTATACCTACTCCGGTAGTGAAAAAACCATATTCACAATTAGGGCAGTAAACATTAGGAATATGAGTATAACAATCATCACATATACCATCTGTCATATTTCTATTCGTACAGTCGGTACCGCAAACAGAACAATATACTTTGTTATCCGTTTCAATGATTGGTTCTTCTGATGAACTTGTATTTTCTTCAAATGTCGGTTCGTCGGTTTGATAATCGTCACGGCTTTGACTATCCATAATATCAAATACTATGGTGTAACCCTTAGGTATATAAGTAATATCAGATTCGGTTAAGGTCACAGTAATTGATGACTTGTTAAATTCTAATATTCCACTAGTTATACCGTCTCCCGTCCAAGGTTCCCCATTACTGATATATGAGAAAGATGCTATATTGCCACTAAGTTCAGCGACAACATTTTCAATTGAAGTTAGTCGGTAAAAATACAAACTAAAATTAACTGAACTTTGATCTGCACTATTGATGGTTAATTCATCATCATTTGAATTACGCCAAAAACCTATGTACTCAGTTAAGCTTATATTTGGCTCAGTAGTTTCAGGTAATTCCGTTGTTGAGGGTGTTTCTGTAGTAATTTCAGATGAATTATCTGTTGTTTCTTCTTCGGTTATTTCTTCGGAAACTATCGAAGTATATACTTTTTCAGTAGAAAATGATTCTTCTGTTTTATCGGTACTATTATTTTGATTATCATTTTTTCTTTTTAATGATATTAAAACACATACAAAAACCAACACGACAATAATTATTATCGCTATGAACAGGATAACTTTTTTCTTGCGAGAAGATTTTTTATCAATCGTTTTTTCTGAAAGTGTTATTGCTTTGTCTGACGGTTTTACAATGCTCTTATTAGAATGACCTAGTTCATCATTTTTATTTGTACTAGTACTCTTAGTAATATTTAAGTTATCAGAGCAAGCGGAAACTTGCTCTGATTTAATATCACTTTCGATTATGGGAGTTTTTGTTTCTTTACCTGATGAAGGAACAAAATTTGATATTTCTCCTTGATGATTTTTGGTTAAGACTGCGTCACTATTTTCTTTAGTGTCCAAGGCTTTTGGGCTATTACTGAAATCATTTGGAAGTTTATTGTTTTGTGTATTCCAGCTTTTGGGTTTTTCTGTATTTTTACCCCAGCCAGGAGGTAACTGCTTATTATTCTGCATTTTACTTTTCCTCAGTCGGCACAATAGCTCCTATAATCCAATACAAAGCTAACGGAATGACAAGAACAATTGTTAACAAACGAACGAGCCACAACCGCATGTTTGCATACTTAGCAAATCCTGCACACAGTCCGAGAATGACTTTACCTTCTTTGATTTTATATAACTTTTTCCGTGTAATACCTTGTTCAACATTTTCTTTTACAGGAACAAACGCCGATATAATAAAATAAAGCGGAATGCCTATAATTGTACTACTAAACAATACGGTAAAGATTCTAACCCACATAACAGGAATACTTGTATATTCAGAAAAGCCTTTACACAGACCCATTATATCTTTGCCTTTATTAATCCTGTAGAATTTCTTATATGCAACACCGTCCTCGGCTTCTTCTTTAAAAGGAAGACAAGCACCAATTAAAAAGTATAAAATGGCACCAATAACTGTTAATCCATAAAATACTGTCATAATGCGAACCCACAATAAGGAAATGCCCGTATATTCGGAAATACCTTTGCATAAACCCATTACTATTTTGCCATCTTTTATTTTATAAAATCTTGGTTCTTTTATTTCTTCTTTTATGATATCTGGTGGAGCCATTGAATAACTGTTTCCGCAATGAGGACAAAAGCCATATGTAACAGTATCAATTACTTTTATTGCTTCAATTAGTTTATAACCATGTATCCATATTTGTACAAAGGATAAATATAAAAGAGAAAATATAAATTTTAAGCCATAGGCTGGTAATTGAAGTGATAACTTTTTTGATGTTGTCTTATTAAGTAATAAGGCGTTATCACTTCCACAGTAAGGACAATGGATATCCTTCATAACAATATTTTCATCTTTGTTTGAGTGAGTTAACATTTTCAGCCTCCTAAATAAAAAATATTCTTATTTTGTATTAAAAAGATATTTATTGATAACTGTTATTTTTAGTTTAGCAATATAAAATCAGATATCGTCTCTGAAATCATCCTTTAGTACCGCTTTTGCAAGGACATTTAACGTCAATAAACAATTCGGGACTGACATTCAGTGCAAGACAGATAGCCCGCAGATCGTCTGCATACATTGTCCGCTTGCCGTTCATTATCGCGTTGAAAGTCACATTGGATATCCCTGCTTTCTGTGCAATAACGACTTGTTTTATCCCGTTTTCATCAAGATACGCGCGCACTTTTTCATACACACTCATGATTTTTCACCTCCACAATCAAGATTTTCTGTATTTTTCTACATTATATCACAGATATACTGTTTCGTCAACGCTTTTCTACAGAAATACTGTATTTTTCTATTTACTTTTCAGATAATATGCTGTATAATTATTGCAAGGTGAGGTGATAGGATGAAATATGAAATCGGAAACAGAATCCGCAAATACCGTGAGGACAGAAATCTAAGTCAAAAGCAATTAGCCGAGCTGATCGGAGTCAGCAACAGCAGGGTTTCAAATTGGGAGCAGGGTATCAACAGACCCGACGCGGATATTCTCGCTGAGATATGCAGAGCCTTGCAGGTATCGCCAAGTGAGCTTTTGGATGTTCACCTAATGGATGGAGAAATCACCGAGCAGGAAAGAAAGGTATTACAGTCTTACCGCGCAAAACCGGAACTGCAACAGGCTGTGAATATACTCTTAGGTATTGACTAACCTTTATACCTAACGCAAACATTTTCTGCGCCTGTTCTCACGTGGATAAATTATAACAGCCATAATTTATATAGAATAACTTTAACCGCCGTATATCGTGTGATATACGGTGTTCTCTTTAAATAGGAAAAATTGCCTTCAAAACCTTTAATATTATTGATAAAGAAAACAAGTTTTCCGAATGTAGTTTGATTTTCTGATTCTGCGTTACTCATGAAACCGTCATGAAAACATGAAACAGAAAATACGCTGTTCAACCTGAGCAACACAAATGAAAAGGAATGTCTTGTAATTTTACAAATCAATTATCCACACAAAGGAGTTTTAACTATGAAGAGATTAAGACGTAAAATTGTTGCTTCAAGCAACCCATTAGCAGAGGAATGTATATTGTCCCCGACTGATATTGTAGATTTACTGAAAATGATTCCAGAACTGCAAGGATGTAATATCTCGATTGAAGACAGTCCCACAGGATCGCTCCTGTTTGTAGTTGGTGAGAATGTTTTTGAAGTCTCGGATAACGCTGCGGTAGTTTAAATATGAAAAACGGTCATTCGCAACTTTCTCAGACACGAATGACCGTTTCAATATTTAATTTTGAAAAAAATCGTCTACGCCATTTTTACGCCATTTTCACATTGATTCTTGTTAAATAACATCAAGATATATAAACTGCAAAAATCAATATTTCCTTGTACCATGGGGGCTTATGCAGATTTGTTATTCTTTATGAAAATATGGAAATTCGTCAATATATAATTATTCCGAGTTTCATATATCTTTAATCCTTTTCGTAATAATTACAAAATAAATTCTTACCTGCGGAGTTATCCTTTTCGCAGCCTTTATATAAATACCAGTTAATTATACAATAATTTCATCCTGTTGTAAATACCTGATCGCACCATGAATAACTATAAAATTATAATTAAGTCCATAAATACGTCTATAAATTTGTCGCTCATATATTTATAAAAATACGCGATATTAGATTCAGTATTACTTAAAAGCCGTTTTTCCTTACTTTTCCCAAATTATCAGTCTGATTTCACCAGAAAAACACATTTGTCTCGTATAATTTTATTGTAAGAAAGAGAAAAAGCAAAAAATCTGCTTAATTCTCAAAAATGTTTGACAAATTCGCCGTAATATCGTATAATAGTATCTATATAGTGAAGATGCTTATAAGAAATAAAAAGGAGGTACGATCATGGGAACAAAAATTCTCGTCGTTGACGACGATCCCAATATCTGCGATTTACTTAAGCTCTACTTTGAAAACGAAGGGTATGAAGTAAAGACGGCCGGCGACGGCGCCGAAGGCGTTAGCTTTTTCAAAATGTATGAACCGGATTTAGTATTGCTGGATATCATGCTGCCTAAAAAGGACGGCTGGCAGGTTTGCCGAGAGATCAGAGAATCATCGTCTCGTCCAATCATTATGATCACGGCCAAAGGGGACGTATTTGATAAAGTTCTCGGGTTAGAGCTTGGAGCGGACGACTTTGTGGTTAAGCCTTTCGACATGAAAGAGCTTTCCGCGCGTATCAAGGCTGTTCTTCGTAGATACGCCGCTCATGACACCCAAAAAGAAGACGAAGTCGTAAAATTTGAAAATATTGAAATAAGTCTTCAAAAGTATGAGCTTAAGCTGAACGGCAAACAAGTCGACATTCCCCCCAAAGAGCTCGAACTTCTCTATTTCCTTGCGTCTAACTTTAATCGAGTATTTACTCGCGATCAGCTTTTGGACAAGGTATGGGGATTCGATTATCTTGGAGACTCCAGAACGGTAGACGTACATGTAAAGCGTCTTCGTGAAAAACTTGAAGGCGTTTCAGATAAGTGGACCTTGAAAACAGTATGGGGCGTAGGCTACAAATTTGAACTTATACAGTAAAAAATAATATTTTCTCACACGTCCACTTCGGTCTAACCGGCCGAGGTGGTATTGTGCTTTTCGGGACCGTTTTATAACTCAAGCGTATTGTTATACGCCAACAAATGGAGACAGTCATGTTCAAAAGTGTATTTCTAAAATACGTTACCGCATTTATGCTGATAAACATTCTATGTATGTTTATTCTTACTATCATAATTACGTCTTTAGTTACGTCTTACAGCACGGAAGTAAAGACTAATACGGTTAGCTCCGCCGCGGACTTTATGTCCGACTTTATGTACAAAAAAATGGACACGTATAATATGGAGGACCTGAGAAAATACGCCGGAGTTTACGCCCCGAATCTTCTTCCAATAATCAATTCAATGAACATAAACGCAGACGATTTTATAATAATGCTCGCCGATACTTCAGGAAACATATTTATTTCAGGAGGAGGACCCGGAGCGTTAAAGTATACTGGAGAGGACGGTATTCTCCCATCTGGATCCGAACGATATCGCTTGCCTGACGGATTCATGGAAGAGCTTTCGGAAAAAAGCTACGTCAGAGCGATCACCGATCTCGACGGAATTTACGACGAGGAATATATAATATGCGCCAAACCGGTATACACAAAAACCGGAGTATTAGCTGGAGCTATAATCGCCGGATCAGCGCGAAACGGTATGAATACTCTGCTCGACAGTATGGTAAGAAGCGTCGTAATGTCTACGCTTTGGCTTATGCTCGCCGTGCTAGTCGTCGTGTATTTTATTAGCGAAAGGCTCATAGCTCCCATACGCCTAATGAGCCGAGCGTCAAAAAAATTTGCAAAGGGACAGTTTGATATACGAGTGCCTGTAAGAGGAAACGACGAGATAGCCGAGTTGTCTAAAGCGTTTAATAATATGGCCGCTTCTCTCGCAAATAACGAAGAAATGAGACGACTGTTTCTCGCAAACGTATCTCACGATCTAAGAACTCCGATGACTACCATTTCCGGATTTATAGACGGAATACTTGACGGAGCCATACCTCCGGAAAAGCATGAGTACTATCTTGAGATAATCGCGTCTGAAGTACGTCGTCTTTCCCGTCTTGTCTCCTCTCTTCTTGATATTACGAAAATACAGGCGGGCGAACGAAAATTTGAAATGGTGTCGTTCGATATATGCGAAATGTGCCGACAAGTACTGATATCGTCCGAACAGCGCATCGATTCAAAAAACTTGGACGTTGAATTTATGTGCGACGACGATAACATGTACGCGATTGGAGACACGGACGCAATAAATCAGATAGTATATAATATTATGGATAACGCGATCAAATTTTCAAGAGACGGCGGAAAGTATTCGATTACCGTCAAATATGACGGAACAAAAATAGTTACAAGCGTTTATAACGAAGGCGTCGGTATCTCGGAAGACGATCTTCCGTATATTTTCGATCGATTCTATAAATCCGATAAAAGCCGAGGGCTTGACAAAACCGGCGTTGGCCTTGGTATGTATATTGCAAGAACTATTATTGAAGCTCATGGCGAAAATATTTCATGCGAAAGCGAATATGGAAAATGGTGTCGTTTCACATTTACTCTGCCTCGCGGATCAGCGCCGAAAAACCAAGTTCCGAAAATGCTGACAAGCGGAGAGCATAAGGAGATTAAATCATGACTTTAACTTATACCGCAACCTGTCTGTTTGGCCTTGAATCAATGCTGGGAGAGGAAATAGACGCGCTTGGATGCAGACGTATTGAAACCATAGATGGACGAGTAACATTTACAGGAAACGAGTACGCGGCTGCAAAGCTCAACATAGGCCTTAGATTTGCGGAACGCTTATATTTAAACGCCGGTTCTTTTGAAGCGAACTCTTTCGACGAATTGTTCGAAAATGTACGATCAGTTTCGTGGGAAGATTTTATTCCGCGCGACGCCCGTTATCCTGTAAGCGGTCATTCAATAAAAAGCTCGCTTTTTTCGGTTCCCGACTGCCAGCGTATTATAAAAAAGGCCGTATCGGTAAGACTCGGAAAAGCATATTCTCTCGCTACTCTGCCTGAAACTGGTGAAACTTATAAGATTGAATTCTTTATATTTAAGGATAGAGCTTCCGTTATGATAGATCTTTCCGGAAGTCCCCTGCATAAAAGAGGCTACAGGCCTGAAAGAGTGACGGCGCCCTTGAGGGAAACCTTGGCGGCAGCCATTGTAAAGCTTTCGCGTCCAAGGGAAAACGTAATTCTTCGCGATCCTTTTTGCGGGTCGGGAACAATAGCTATCGAGGGAGCTATGATGATGAAAAATATCGCTCCCGGAATAAAACGCGAATTTGCAGCGGAAAAATTCCCATTCTTCCCCGCAAGGTCATGGCATGACGCCAGAGAAAACGCCAAGGCCGTCGTTAAGCAAAACGTTATATTTGAAGCGATAGGTTCGGATATAGACAGCGACTGCGTACGTATTGCAACGGAATCGGCATATCGAGCCGGAGTGTCCGACTGCGCTAATTTTTTTACTGAAGACGCTCTTAAAATTACTACTGGTGGAAAACGCGGCACTATCGTTACCAATCCGCCTTATGGCGAAAGACTCATGACTCCCGAAGAAGCTGAAAAACTTTACGTAGATATTGGAGTTCATTTTAAAACTCTCGATAATTGGCAGATGTACGTTTTAACTCCTAACGAAAATTTTCCTAAGCTTTTCAGACGTAGAGCCGATAAAATACGTCGTTTATATAATGGAATGATACCCTGCTATTTATATCAATACTTTAAAAAGACGTACTAAATAACTTTTTAGCAGTCGTATTTTGAATAAAGAAAACGCTTGCGGCAAATAATACCTCAGTGATTATTTGTCAGGAGCGTTTTCTTTTATGGACAAAAATATTAAACTAAGCGGAAACTTTGACGACGATGTAAAACTTATGGATGAAGCGCTGAGAGTAAACGAGAGCTTCGATATTATAAAACGACAGCTTGAATTTTCCGGCGCTAAAATAGTAATGTATTATATCGACGGATTCGTTAAAGCTGAGATGATGCAAAAGCTGATGCTATATCTTGCAACCGTCAAAGATTTTGGAGACGGCGGCGAAGACGCGGCGGAAAAATTCGCGGCGTCGTCCGTACCGAGCGTAGAGGTGGACGTTACACCGTCCGCGGATCAATTAGTACTATCGGTAATGAGCGGATGCACAGCGTTTCTGTGCGATGGATTCGGTAAAAACGCCCTCGTTATCGACGCGCGTACCTATCCGGCAAGAAGTACGGAAGAGCCTGAAAACGATAGAGTTATGCGAGGCAGCCGAGACGGATTTGTTGAAACAATGATATTCAACACAGCGTTGATTCGACGTCGTATACGCGACACAAGATTCACAGTTAAATATATAAACGCCGGCAGCGAGACTCGCACCGATATGGCTTTATGCTACATTGAAGGTAGGGCTGATCAAAAGTATGTCGACAAACTCTCTGAGAAACTCCAAAATCTTAAGACAGACGCCCTTGTGCTTGGACATCAAAGCGTAGCGGAAGCGTTGATACGCGATAAATGGTATAATCCGTTCCCCAAAATACGCGCGACAGAGCGACCCGACGCAGCCGCGGCAACAATTCTCGAGGGAGGAATTGTGCTCATATGCGATAACAGCCCCGAGGCAATGATATTCCCTACATCTATTTTTGATTTTCTTCAGGAAACCGACGACTATTATTTTCCTCCTCTTACCGGCTCATATCTAAGATTACTAAGACATGCGATTTTTTGGCTTACCATGCTAATGACTCCGTTATGGTATCTTGCTCTGATGCATGCGGATGCGCTTCCATCGTCTCTGGCTTTCCTCGTTCCAGCGGATCCCGGCGAACTTCCGATTTTACTTCAGCTATTTTTAACTGAATTTGCGCTCGACGGATTAAAGCTAGCTTCTCTCAACACGCCGAATATGCTGTCCAACTCTCTTTCCGTTGTAGGTGGTTTACTTCTCGGAGACTTTGCGGTAACAGTAGGATGGCTTTCGCCAGACGTCATATTGTATATGGCCTTTGTAGCGATTGCAAACTTCACTCAATCAAGCTATGAGCTTGGCTACGCATTTAAATATATGAGAATGATGACTCTTATGCTGACAGCCATATTCGACTGGATTGGACTCGTTCTTGGCGTCGTAATAACGATTATTCTTGTAGCAACTAATAGAACGGTAAACGGAAAAAGAAGTTATCTGTACCCTTTAATTCCATTTAACGGAAAAGCTCTTGCGCGTCTTGTATTTAGGCTTAAAAAGAGATCGTAAATGCTTTTAGTATTACTGTTAAAATAAAGTTCTCCGGTGCCTAATTGAACGGAGAACTTTATAAATATATAATATATTGTTTAAATGTTTTTCTCACTCTCAGACAGAGTTTCTGCAACAACAAAAAATTCATAAACTGGTTTCATTTGCAAAAACGCCGTTTTCATTTTATCTGTAAGTTCATAAGAAAACAGCTCCCTAGTGTCTTCAGGATTATATATGAAACAAATTGTTTTTCTCTCAAGCCACTCTCTAAGTTCATCATTATAATTTGAATATCTGCTAACCTTATATTTATCTCCGCTGATAATAAACGTCGTCTGAGTTTTATATGCCTGCAAAGCCGCTAGGAAAATAGGATGATTTTGAATTATAAGTCGACGTGCTGTTTCCATAACTCTGGATGAAGCTGAATAATATCCGCATCCGTAAAAAAATTCGCGTGGAGACAGTACGAAAAAGAATTCAGGCCAACCATTAAACGCCTTTTTGTCGCGTCTGAAAGATATCCATAGTGTGTCTCGGTAAAGTATATTTTTAGAAAATCTCATATCGCAGTATATGCGAGAAACACAATTTTTAGGATCTGTAATAATAAGCGGATCAATTTCGTTCATTATAGGCGCGAGATTTTGTGAAAGATTAAAAAAAGGATCTCGTACAAGACTCATATATTCTTTTTTATGTTTAATAAACCAATTCTTATCGTTTCTTTCTCTATTTTCGGCTATAAACGCTAAAGTTTCAGGCGTAAACATGAACTTCACTCCCTTTCTATTCTTACTTGTTGAATATTTTATATTTTCTGTTATACCATAACCTCTGTGCGTATGTCAAGTATTTAACTATTTATTTAATTATAACGCGCATATTTTCCATGTTTCTATTGATTTTGGAAGGTTTTTGTATTAAAATATGTATCGGAATAAAAAGCGACCTATACTCGCATAATCTGCATACTATTTTGAAAGGATATATAATAATGAAAAAGTTTAGAAAGATAGGCGTCCTTACCTCAGGCGGAGACGCTCCTGGAATGAATGCGGCTGTTCGCGCCGTAACCAGAGCCGCTCTCGCGCGAGGAGTCGAAGTAATGGGAATCTACGGAGGCTATCGCGGAATGATTGACGACGATATGATCGCTCTCACCTCGCGTGAAGTTTCCAATAAAATTACGCTTGGCGGCACGTTTTTATATTCTGATAGATGCCTTGAATTTAAAGAAGAATCGGGAATGCAAAAAGCCATTGAAACATTAAAACGCCGAGAAATAGACGGAGTAGTAGCTATAGGCGGCGACGGCACGTTCAGAGGCGCGACTGATCTTTCCGCGCGCGGTATTCCTACTATCGGTATTCCCGGAACAATCGACAACGATATTACCGCGACTGATAACACTATCGGATTTGACACCGCTATGCAGGCCGTTCTAGAAAACGTAGACAGACTTCGCGACACATGTGAATCTCACGCTCGCTGCAACGTCGTTGAAGTAATGGGACGCGGAGCAGGAGATATAGCTTTAAATACGGCCATCGCTTGCGGCGCCGTCGCCGCGGTTATCCCGGAGTGTCCGTTTGACGAAGACGGAACAATTGAAAAAATGATAAAACTTCGGCGTGAAGGAAAAAGAAACTTTATTATCATCGTTTCCGAGGGAGTAGACGATCATTCAGAGAGACTTGCTAAAAAAATAAACGATCTTACTAAAAAACTTTCTGAAGACGAAAAAAATCCCGCTATGTGGATTGAAACAAAATTCTGTCGTCTCGCTCACGTAGTAAGAGGCGGATCGCCTACGCTTAGCGACAGACTTCTCGCAACTAAGATGGGCGTTCGCGCGGTAGACGAGCTTCTTGCCGGAAAGAGCGATCTTGTAATATGCGAAAAGGCGGGCGAAATAATTACCGTAGATATCGCTTACTCTCAGGTACTCGACAGAATGTATAAGGGTACTCTTAAAGACGGCATGATTGATAAATTCAACGAAGATCAAATCAACGAAATGAAACGCGCTATTGAAATAAAAAAACAGCAGTTTGCCGACACATACGCTATTATGAATGAAGTAGCGGGCTAATACGTAAGTAAATTATACGTTATTATAGTCGACTTTAAATATAAAACACATAATTATGTAATGGGGAACCTTCTAACAGTCGGGTTCCCCCATTCCATGAAATGGAGGAAATATTCCTCTCGAAATGGGGAAACTTTTATTACGACTTAACATGAATTTTTTTATTTTAACTATTTCTACGCTTGTTTCCGTAGCTAACACTATTCTTCTTAACTCTACGGGAAAAAAATCCGGACTTAAATCAACGTCGGCAAAGGTAATGTTTAACTGCATAATGTTCGCGGTTATTTTTGTCGGTATTTTGATATATAACGGAGGTCTGAGCGCCGCGTCGAGCTATACGATAATTTGCGGAATTACCTACGGCGTTTGCGCGGCGATCACGTATGTTACTTCCCTTCTGTCGTACGCAACAGGTCCAATGAATTTTACAGTGCTTATTATGTACTGTCTCGGTCTGCTCATTCCAACTGTGGCGGGCCCTTGGATATGGCCGGACAATAATCCGGTAACGGTAATTCAATGGTGCGGCGTCGCCGTTCTGATTCTGTCTCTAATTTTAGGTATCAAGAGCTCAGACGGAAAAAAATTTAATTTTAAGTGGCTGTTTTTTGTATTAACAGCTACGGTTACAAACGGCGGGTTGGGAATCATTCAGCAAGCGCATCAGCGTTCAAACGGCCGATCTGAAATAAATATGATGCTTATTATTGCGTTTTTCACAGCTATGATTCTCGCAGTTATATATGTTATGCTTTCTTCAAGGCTTTTAGGCGATAGACCGAAAAAGGAGTTTAAACGGATAGACTACTCGGCGGCCATAGGATCGGGAGTGTGCATAGGATTTGCTAATGTAGCTAACCTATATTTATCGGGCGTATTGCCAGCCGTTATTTTTTTTCCTATGTGCAACGGAGGTCTTGTTATACTCTCTACCCTTGCGTCATTATTTATATTTAAGGAAAAACTTAATTTCCGACAGAGCGTCGGTCTGTTTCTCGGCATAATATCTCTATTCCTAATCTGTGGAATATTTTAAAATACAAGAGGTAAAGAAAACTATATGTTCTCCTTACCTCTTTATATAATTTATACATAAATAACAATCAGTCCCACAATTATACCGACAAGTACGGCAAACGCCGGCAATTTTGAACGCCACATCAATATAGATTCCGGTATAAGTTCTCCAAACACCACGTATAGCATAGCTCCTGCTGCGAAAGAAAGCGAAAGGCTAAGCGCAGACGCGCCAAGACCGCCGATTCCAAATCCTATTAAAGCGCCAATAATGGTAGGCGTTCCGCTAAGCGCGGTAAGCGCCGCGGCCCTCCATCTTTCCATGCCGCCAGATATAAGAGGCACGGACACCGCCATTCCTTCTGGAATATTATGAAGGCCTATAATAACCGCCATAATCAGGCCTGCCCGATCGCCTATCGATCCGCCTCCGGCGTACGAAACTCCGATAACAATGCCCTCGGGAAGATTGTGAAGAGCGATTGCGCACGCCATGATTATACCGGCGATAAACATTTCCCTTCGATTTCCATCAGTTTCTTTGTGATGAGTATAATGATCGCTATGAATAAGTTCGCCAAGATCATCGGCCGTAGCCGGATGATTTTTGTCTATATGGACGACCTCATGATTTGTACGGTTGTCAATAAGACGATTTAGAAGAAAAACAACTCCGTACCCAAGAAAAAGTCCCAAAATTGTAAGGACAAGATATAATTTACTTTCATTCCCCGATGGATCCAGCGATTCAGCTACTAAATCAAAGCATACGATGCTAAGCATTACGCCGCCTGCAAAGCTTAAAAATAAGCTAACTACCCTTGAAGAATCTTTTTTGGCAAAACTACCAACTAGACCTCCTAATCCGGTTCCAAGAACGCCCGAAATAAACGTTGCGATTACAATTTGAAAAACTACTGACATAAATATATCCTTATTCTTAAAATACTATAATAGTATAGCGCTGATTGAGAAATTTGTCAAAGAAAATATATCTATATTTCAATTTTTTACTATAAGTCTTTTATCCTCATATATTGTCGACTTAAGCGATTAGACGCTACTGTCCGTAGTTTTACCTATGACTAATTCATATCCCCCTTTTACCTTACTACATTTATAAAAATTAATAAAGAAAAAGACGCCCTCTTATAAGAGCGTCTTATATTTATATCCGTAACCTTACGCAAGCTCGGCGAAGTACTTAATAGTACGTACCATCTGGCTGGTGTAAGAGTTCTCGTTATCATACCATGAAACGACCTGTACCTGATAAGTATCGTCGTCAACCTTAGAAACCATGGTCTGAGTAGCGTCAAAGAGAGAGCCGTATCTCATACCGATAACGTCTGAGGACACAATTGCGTCTTCATTATATCCAAAAGATTCGGACGCGGCAGCCTTCATTGCAGCGTTGATTCCCTCTTTGGTAACGTCGCAACCCTTAACTACGGCTGTGAGAATAGTGGTGGAGCCGGTCGGGACAGGAACTCTCTGAGCAGAACCTATAAGTTTTCCGTTCAGTTCAGGTATAACAAGACCGATTGCCTTTGCAGCGCCGGTAGAGTTAGGAACGATATTAGCGGCTCCTGCTCTCGCACGACGAAGATCTCCTTTTCTGTGAGGACCGTCGAGGATCATTTGGTCGCCTGTGTACGCGTGAATGGTGGACATGATACCGCTCTGAATAGGAGCGTAATCGTTAAGAGCCTTAGCCATAGGAGCAAGGCAGTTAGTGGTACAGGACGCCGCGGAAATAATGTTATCCTCTGCGGTAAGAGTCTTCTCATTTACACTGTAAACGATAGTCTTAAGATCGCTTCCTGCAGGAGCTGAAATAACAACCTTCTTAGCCCCTGCGTCAATGTGAGCCTGAGACTTATCCTTCGAGCAGTAGAAACCGGTGCACTCGAGAACTACATCTACGCCGATTTCTCCCCAAGGAAGGTCCTTAGCGTCTTTCATTGCATATATTTTTATCGTCTTGCCGTCGACAGTAATGCTGTCCTCGCCAGCTTCTACAGTATGAAGACCTTCGCCGATCTTTCCACAGTAACCGCCCTGAGCGGTGTCGTACTTCAGAAGGTGAGCGAGCATAGAGGGAGCGGTAAGATCGTTGATAGCTACGACTTCATAGCCCTCCGCGCCGAACATCTGACGGAATGCAAGACGGCCTATACGACCGAAACCGTTAATGGCAACTTTTACTGACATGGTATTGAACCTCCAAAAATGTATATAAAATTATTTTGGGTAACTCTTTTTATGAAAACAGCTCGCGCCATTTTCCCCTCGTATATTTTATCTCAAAATGAAAGATTATACAAGCGTTTTTGCGAATAATTTCTTTTTTTACCATTTGTATAAAAGTTATTTATAATTTAAAAATTATATTGTACATAACCGTAACATAAGATTCTATCGCTAATATTAAAATTTCCGGTTAATTATCCGGTTATAATAAATTTCTGCAATACTTATTCAGCAAGTATATCTTATAGTCGGGTTTAGTAAATAACTTCAGACTTTCATGATCCCCGGTTTTCCTGACAATGTCGCAGAGAGGAACTGTTTTTCGAACACGCTGTGCGACGCTGTCGCTCGATTTATAATTTTTAAGCACGATTTCAGCGCCGTCTAATTTCAAATTTCCCAGAAGCCAAAAATTTTCAGGAGCAGAAATGTTAGGATAAACGTTAAAATCTTTGTCTATATAAAAAACCGGCTTGTCGCTTACAAAGGTATCTATAGAATTGTCTTTTAACAATTCATCATAAAGTTCTCGCTCGGTTCTGCCGAACACATCCATTATATTTTCCACATTAAAATGTTTCTTGGTATATTCAATGGTAGCCTCGGGAATTTTATTCACATCTTCTGGAGTCAATCTAAATTCATTCAATTTTTCGTTTTCTCCACAACACGATCCCTGATGTATAAAAAAGGAAAATCCTCCGTCAAAATTTTTGCAGCGCTCATCCAAATTTAGATTTTTAATTAGTTTTTCAATAAACGGAAGCTCTTCAATATTGTCCTTATTAACAAAAAATTGTATTCGCGGAGAAATTCTGTTTTTAATCAAAATTTCGACAGCCTCCAATATTTCGTTATATGCATTTTTTCTTCCAGTATAATAGTCTGTTTTCTCAGCGCCGCCAAATAAAGTTAGCTGAACGTTCCTTACCCCAAGAGAATACAGCCACTTTACGTACTCTTTATCGCGAACAATTCTATAAACGCTGATAAGTTCAAAATGATCTCTCGGTCCATCAGACAGATCATTGCACAAATTCCAAAGCTGTTTATAATTATTTTTATAATCCGGTTCGCGATACCAATCGTAAATTTCAAGATAGTCGGCAAACGTACGAAATTGCTCGGCGACAAATTCTAAATCGGAAACAGTTAAATTTCCGTTTGGAGAGCTCCCTATCCAACAGTGTTTGCAGCGATTAGGACAACCGAACATATCGAGACATGCGGTAATTCTATTAAATTTCATATTGTTTTCCCATATAAATATATTATTTCAAATTCAAGTCGATAATCATTAAATAAATACGAAAAACGAGGATTACACTTTTTTGAATGCAACCCTCGTTTTTTGAAACATCGCGTCAAATCTAACGACGATAAATAGTTTTTACTCTTCCTCAGAGTTATCATCCTCGCAGAAGCAAAGCGGTTCATAATCTTCGTTCTCATCGTCGAAGCAATCGTCGTCGCATACGTTTCCGCACTCAAAGGTTACCTTAAAATATTTTTTGAACATACTGTATAAAGCCATAACGATTCCGCTGACCGCTACGATAGCTCCGATGACGATGAGTATCGCCTTCAAAACATCCGAAGAGCTTTTTTCTTTTCTAAAATTACACATAATAACACTCACCTTTCTATTTCATGCTTACGGACTCGCCATATACTACGATCCAAAGCTTTTATATTATCTCCCATATAATGAAAGACAATGCCCTCTATTACATAGTATACCACAAAAAAAGTAAATTGCAATATAGTTAAAGCGATTTTTATAGAAATGTTTACCTGCGTCTTAAAAAAGCCGCGCATATAAATTCAACTATAATATATGAATGAAATAATCAGACGAAGCTTATGCAAGCATATAACAAACACGTCATGAATATTATTTCTTATAGCCGCAACGCGGTACGATTACAAATAAAGGAATTCGGCAAATGGAAAAGAGCTTAACATTCGGCAGACATGGCGTTCGACGCGCCGACAAACCGCAAAACTCCGTAAAAGTCGACGCATTATATGGACTATCATCGTCAGACGCCGCAGTATCGGCCGAAAAATTCGGAAAAAACGCATTTACAGTAAAGAAAAGACGTACGTTTGCATCGGGGCTTCTTTCAAATCTAAACGATCCTATAATACGAGTTCTTATCGGCGCTCTTCTTGTAAACATTATCTTTACATTTAAAAATGTAAACTGGATCGAGGCTGGAGGAATAGCTCTAACCGTAATGATATCCGCTCTAGTATCCACAATTTCGGAGTACGGAAGCGGACGCGCTTACGACAGAATATTTTCAGACATGACCGAACGAAAATATACTGTCGTGCGCGACGGAAAAACGATTGAAATCGGAATATCCGATATAGTAAAATTTGATCTTGTATGTCTAAAGGCGGGAGAAATAATTCCAGCCGACGGACTCGTAGTATCCGGCGGTATATCCGCGGATCAATCCGCTCTTACCGGAGAAGCCAAAGCAATAGAAAAATTACCGTGCGGTTTTCGAGGTGCAGGCTTTACTGAAGACGCAGTATCCTCCAGAACATCCCCGTCTGACAATTCTTTCTTATGCAGAGGAGCTTCCGTTATATCCGGAGAGTGCGAAATGATTGTCACAGCGGTGGGAGATTCTACTATGTACGGAGCCATAGCGTCCGAGCTGCAAGAGGGAGAGCAGCCAAGTCCGCTTAAGGAAAGACTTACTTCCCTTGCCCGTACGGTAAGCAGAATAGGATACGCAGGGGCGGCTATCGCGGCTGCGGCATATCTTATCAGTTCACTTATACTTGGCGGATGCGGTTCCGTCGCCGGTCTGTCTTCAAGAATCAGCGACGTTAAATTCGTGGCTTCAGAACTCTTGCATGCGCTTACGCTCGCCGTATCGATCGTAGTCGTCGCTGTGCCGGAAGGACTGCCTATGATGATAACCGTAGTGCTTTCAGCCAATATGAAAAAAATGATGAAGCACGGCGTTCTCGTACGCCGACTCGTAGGTATCGAAACATCAGGCAGTCTCAGCATACTTTTTACCGATAAAACCGGAACTGTAACGTCCGGAAAAATGCGTGTTGAAAGCGTTATTACCAGCGATCGAATATTTAAAAAGAAAACCGAGCTCCGTGAAGAACCGGAACTTTATGAAATACTTACATTAGGCCAAAAGTTTTGTTCGGGCGGCGGCGGGGGAAACATGACGGATCGAGCCGTCGGAGGATGGCTGTCAGGAAGCAAAAAAGGCTTTGAATTAATTGAAAAGCTTCCGTTTGATTCGTCTAACAAATATGCCGCCGCTCTTATAAGAAACACCGCAACCGGACGCTGTGTTACCATTGTTCGCGGCGCTCCCGAGCTGATACTTCCGCACTGTTCTAAAATGATTGGAAAATATGGAGAAACTCCTTTCCGATTATCGAACGACGTAACAAGCGTTGGTTCTGCCAGGCTAATAGCGGCGGCAACCGGAAGTGAGAATACATTTTACGAATTGAAAAAAGGTAAGGTACCGGACGGACTAACATTTTCATGCATATTTCGTATACGCGATGAAATACGAGGAGGCGTCAGAGAAGCTGTTGAGAGCTGCAAAAATGCCGGAGTACACGTGGTAATGATAACGGGCGACAGCGAAACAACAGCCGCGGCAGTTGCTGAAGAAGCGGGAATTCTTCGTTCTACATCGCGCGGAGCGCTAAAAAACGAGAGAGTTCTCACATCCGAAAAACTGCGCGGAATGACGGATCAGGAACTTACGTCTTATCTCGACAGTATAGACGTTATCGCCCGGGTAACGCCAGCGGATAAGTCCCGCCTGGTAAGAGTCGCAATGGCGGCCGGACACGTGGTAGGAATGACGGGCGACGGAGTAAACGACGCGCCGGCCCTCAAAGCCGCGGACGTTGGATTCGCAATGGGAAGCGGAACTGAAGTTGCGCGAGAAGCTGGAGACATTATAATCACGGACGATAATTTCACGTCGATAGGAAGAGCTATTCTTTATGGACGCACAATATTTGAAAGCATCCGTAAATTCATTCTTTTCCAACTTACTATGAACATCTGCGCCGTCGGAATATCAATTTTGGGACCGCTTCTTGGAGTAGAAGTTCCGATTACAATTACTCAGATGTTATGGATAAACGTCATCATGGATACTCTCGGTTCCCTCGCTTTTGCAGGAGAGTCTCCATTAGCTTCATACATGAAGAGACCGCCAAGAAGGCGCGACGAGCCTATTCTTTCCCGTGGAATCGCAGCGCGAATTATCTGCGGCGGAGCATACACGTTAGCTCTTTCGGTATTTTTTCTCACATCGTCTGCAGTCAGAAATATGTTTCGCGGAAACGGAGAAATTTATTACCTCACGCTATTTTTTTCACTTTTCGTATTCTGCGGCATAGCCAACTCGTTCTGCGCCAGAACAGAACGGATAAATTTACTTGCCGGACTTGGGCGAAATCGCGCTTTTATTATGATAATGGCTCTTGTATGCTCAGTGCAGCTTATTATGGTATATTTCGGAGGCGAAGTGTTCCGTACGGTTCCTCTTGACCGACATGAATTGATTATTTCCGGCCTTATTGCGATGACAGTCTTCCCTGCCGATCTTATCTTTAAGCTATTTTTAAAGAAAAGAACGAAATCATAAATCAGGTAAACAATATTCGCAGTAAAGATCAAGAAATATTTAATAATGATTTGAATTACAAATAACGGCGACAGGAGGTTAATTTTCCCTGTCGTCTTTTTATTAAAAAATCGCAGCATGATTTCTAATTTGTTGATAAAGTCGCAGATCATACTTAATCGACGATGGAGTCCAGTAGAAACGATGAAAAATGCTTAATCACATTGATCACGCCGCATAAATATATCGTTATAGATTATCTACGAACAAGTCCGGGACATTTTTCTTTATCGCGGATTTTAATTTATAAGGTCTGCTCTTTAAGCAGCGTTATAGATAGAAATACTGCAATTATCTAAATCAAAAGAAAAGTGAAAATTTTTCTCACATTTTCTTGACCCAAGACGATAAATGTTATATAATATTATGGTGATGTTTTTCAATAAAGCAAATTATCCATAAAGGAGATAACGGAAATGAGCAATATCGCATATTCTCAGGAAGTTGAACACATGTGTACCGTTGCCAAAGGCCCGAATCATGGTCCAGCACCTATTCCCGAAGAGGGAAAATGGGTTAAGGCATACGAAATTAAAGACATCTCTGCGCTTACGCACGGCATAGGCTGGTGCGCGCCTCAGCAGGGAGCCTGCAAACTTACCCTTAACGTTAAGAACGGAGTAATTGAGGAAGCTCTTGTAGAAACGATCGGATGTTCAGGAATGACCCACTCCGCCGCTATGGCTTCGGAAATTCTTCCTGGAAAAACTATACTTGAAGCGCTGAACACAGACCTTGTTTGCGACGCTATCAATACCGCAATGAGAGAACTTTTCCTTCAGATCGTATACGGTCGTTCTCAGTCTGCTTTCTCAGAAAACGGACTTCCGGTAGGAGCCGGTCTTGAAGACCTTGGCAAGGGCAGCCGCTCGCAGGTTGGCACCATGTACGGTACAAAAGCTAAAGGCGTTCGCTATCTTGAAATGGCGGAAGGTTACGTTACGCGTATGGCTCTCGACGAAGACGATCAAGTTATCGGATATGAGTTCGTATCGCTTGGTAAGATGACTGATTTCATCAAAAAAGGTATGGAACCCGGCGAGGCGTATAAAAAAGCTATGGGTACTTACGGAAGGTTTGACGGCGCCGTTAAGTACATAGATCCCCGCAAGGAATAAGGTAGGAGGTAAAATATAATGGCATTATTTGAAAGCTACGAAAGAAGAGTTGATAAAATCAACGGCGTGCTTGCAGAGTACGGTATCTCCTCCATTGAAGAATGCAAGGAAATTACTCTTGCGGCCGGTATCGACTGCGATAGAATAGTAAGAGAGACTCAGCCTATATGCTTTGAAAACGCAGTTTGGGCATATACGGTTGGATGCGCTATTGCTCTCAAAAAAGGAGTAAAAAAGGCTAACGAAGCCGCTGCCGCTATAGGTATCGGTCTTCAGGCGTTCTGTATTCCCGGTTCCGTCGCTGAAAACCGTAAAGTTGGTCTCGGACACGGAAATCTTGGAGCTATGCTTCTTTCAGAAGATACTGATTGCTTCTGTTTTCTGGCAGGTCACGAGTCCTTTGCGGCGGCAGAAGGCGCTATCAAAATTGCTCTTAACGCTAACAAAGTTCGTACCAATCCGCTTCGCGTTATACTGAACGGCCTTGGAAAAGACGCTGCTTTCATAATTTCACGTATCAACGGGTTCACATATGTAAAAACTGAATTTAATCACTTCACTGAAGAACTGACCGTCGTTGAAGAAAAAGCATACTCGGACGGCCCCCGCGCATCAGTTAAGTGCTATGGCGCTGACGACGTTTGCGAAGGCGTCGCTATCATGCGGCATGAAAACGTAGGCGTTTCGATCACCGGTAACTCCACCAATCCTACGCGTTTCCAACACCCTGTTGCCGGCACATACAAAAAGTGGTGCGTTGAGAACGGAAGAAAGTATTTCTCCGTGGCTTCCGGAGGAGGCACTGGTCGTACTCTTCACCCCGACAACATGGCCGCCGGTCCTTCCAGCTACGGAATGACGGATACTATGGGACGTATGCATTCCGACGCTCAATTCGCAGGTTCTTCATCAGTTCCGGCGCACGTTGAAATGATGGGTCTTATCGGTATGGGTAACAACCCCATGGTCGGCGCTACCGTGGCCTGCGCGGTTGCAGTTGAGGAAGCTTGCAAGTAATTTAAAAAGCCTCATAAAAACAATTTTTAGAGAAAAAGGACGTTTTGGTGGAATAAAGCCAAACGCCCTTTTTTATAATTTTTATTCGTGCGGTAAAGCGTAAAATATGAAGTCAATTTATCACTCACACATATTATAAGCCTCTGTTAAGATTATCGGCTAACGCAAGAAAATCACTTGCCGACAGTCGTTCTCCGCGAATGTCCTCGCGCAATCCGAGATTTCTTAGAGATTTGACAATAAGCTCCTTTGGATACGCTGACGCCGCCGAATTAACTATAGTTTTTCTTCGTTGACCAAACGCAAGAGATATGAGTTCGCACGTCTTTTTTCCAAGCCTGTCAATTCCTAACGGCGAATCCTTCGCCATCGGATACAGTTGACTTATTCCACCGTGCGGAATAATAGATATAACGCTTGACGACACCTTTGGAATAGGATAAAAATTTCCAGCCGAAACGTTAAATATTTTTTTTACGTCCGCTCTCAATCTAACGGCGGCGGTCACCGCGCCATATTCTCCGCTTCCAGCTTCTGAAACAAGTCTATCGGCAACCTCTGTTTGTATCATAACGGTTATCGATGAAAACGGTACGCTTTCGCTAAATGAAAATGACTCAAGCAGTTTCATTATTACTGGAGAAGTAATATAATACGGCAAATTCGCGCAAACGCTTAAGGATCCGCCTTGCTCAATAATGTCGCCAAATTCTTCTTCAATAAGCGCGGGAATATCAGTTTCCATCACGTCTTGGCATATTATCTTAACATTATCAAAATCGCGCATAGATTCCTCTAATAAAGGAATCAATCCTTTATCTATTTCGAGAGCCGCAACCTTATCATAATACTGAGCTAAGCAGGAGGTTAATGCGCCTACCCCGGGACCAATCTCTATAACACCGCAAGGAGCGTTGTTATCTAAATTACCGGATAAAGACATCGTGTATGAGTTCTCAGCTATCATCTGAGGAACGGCAGGATTTATTAGAAAGTTTTGACCATACCCTTTTCTCGGAGCAAGACCATATTTATCTAGAAGTCGTTTTACTTCAGTTCTATTGCAAAGATTCATAATTCCCCTTAAATTTATATAACTCTAATTTCATATCCTACTGAAAAGATTTCTCCGGATGCAAGCTTTATAGAATACTTTTTATCTTCTGCTTTTCCGCTCTCGTCGACGGATGCAGGCAATCCTCGCCAAGGTTCAAGACACAAGAAAGGCGCAGGTTTACCGCTCGGAGTACTGTACGGAGTCCATATTCCGAGCGCGTCAAACCCTTCGAACGAAAATCTTATTCCATGGCCGGTAACGCTACTAACAAGATCTACTTTCTTTTCCGCAAGATTCTCGACTATCATAGCGTCCCTATCAAAATCTGAATATCTGAGCGGCAATATGCCGTTTTTTATTCGATTAAGCTTAGCGGAAGCTGGATTCATATATCCTTCTTCCGTTATCGACATAATGTATTCGTCGGAATTATCAGCAAAATGAAGCTCATAGTCTTCAAAAGATTCTTCTTGAAAAAACGGACAATTGAAAGCTGGATGCCCTCCTAAATTAAATATCATATCGTCTCCGGCGATAACTGTATACGACGTTTGGAATCCATTTTCTAACAAAGCGTGCGTTACTCTAAAGTTAAATCGATATGGAAAGGATCGCATAGTATTTTCATTATTTTTCGTTTCGAAAACAATTCTGTTGGGCGAAAGCTCTATCGTATGAAACGATGCTCCGCGTATAAATCCATGCTTAGGCATAGGATAGCTTACGCCTTCGTATACAACAGAACCGTCAAGCGGAGAGCATACGACCGGAAATAGATGAGGAGCTCGTCCTCCCCAAAAGTCAGAATCGCCTTGCCACACATACTCCGTTCCATCGCATACAAAAGAAATGAGTTCTCCCCCATCCGTTGTACACTCAGCGGTCGTTATACCGTTTTTCAGCGTGTAATTCATATCTATTTACCATCCGTTTCATACAAAATAATTTTTTACTACATTTATATAGCGTTAAGCCGTCTATAAAACGTCAATTTTCCGTCTCAAAAGCTCTGCGAGCCGGAAACACATCCGTGCCTCCGGCTCTGGTCAGCGTCAAACAGATACTGTTTTTCGCCGAGTCTACATCATTAGAACTCAAGCTTTTCCTCAAGATATTTTTCAAGAGATTCCATCGATATACGTACTTGCTCCATCGTATCGCGATCTCGTACCGTTACGCAATTATCCTCAAGCGAGTCGAAATCATATGTAATACAAAAAGGAGTTCCAATTTCATCCTCTCTTCTGTAACGTTTGCCGATAGATCCCGATTCGTCGAAATCAACTGAGAATTTTTTAGACAGTCTTGTATACAGCTCTACAGCCTTATCAGACAATTTCTTTGACAAAGGGAGGACGGCGGCCTTGAACGGCGCGAGAGCGGGATGAAGATGAAGGACGGTGCGAACGTCGTTCTTTTCAGCATCAATAACCTCTTCATCATAAGCGTCGCATAAGAACGCAAGGAACGAACGCTCAACGCCGAGAGACGGTTCGATAACGTAAGGAATATACCGTTCGTTAGTCTCCTGATCAAAATATGTAAGATCTTTTCCAGACGTATTCTGATGCTGAGTCAAATCATAATCGGTACGATCGGCGACTCCCCAAAGCTCTCCCCAACCAAACGGGAACATAAATTCAAAGTCGGTAGTAGCCTTAGAATAGAAGCAAAGTTCCTCAGGATCATGATCGCGAAGTCTTAAGTTTTCTTCGTTCATTCCAAGCGAAAGAAGCCAATCGCGACAGAACCCGCGCCAGTAAGAAAACCACTCGAGATCTGTCCCCGGCTTGCAGAAAAACTCCAACTCCATTTGTTCAAATTCACGAACACGGAAAATAAAGTTTCCCGGAGTAATTTCATTTCTGAAAGATTTACCTATCTGTCCGATACCGAAAGGCATCTTTTTCCTCGTCGTGCGCTGAACGCTCGGAAAGTTTACAAAAATGCCCTGCGCGGTTTCTGGTCTGAGGTACACTGTGTTTTTTGCGTCTTCAGTAACGCCCTGAAACGTCTTAAACATTAAATTGAACTGACGAATATCGGTAAAATTATGCTTGCCGCACGAAGGACATGCAATATTTTTTCCCTCTATAAAGCTCTTCATCTCTTCCTGTGAAAAAGCGTCGATGGGCTTCTCGAGAGAATAATTGTTCTCCAAACACCAATCCTCTATGAGTTTATCGGCGCGAAAACGCTCCTTGCACTCGCGGCAATCCATAAGAGGATCGGAAAATCCGCCTAAGTGTCCCGAAGCCACCCAAGTCTGTGGATTCATCAATATTGCGGAATCAAGACCTACGTTATATGGATTTTCTTGAATAAATTTTTTCCACCATGCGCGCTTAATGTTGTTTTTCATTTCAACGCCAAGCGGTCCGTAATCCCACGTATTTGCAAGACCTCCGTATATTTCGCTGCCCGGATAGACGAAGCCGCGATTCTTTGACAGAGCCACGATCTTCGCCATAGTTTTTTCACTATTTTTCATTCTCGCCATTTTATTTATTGTTCCTTCCGGTTTAAATTTAAAAAAAGATTAGATCCTTATCACTCTCCGCGATATTTTCCGAATTGCTTCAATCCTTCTTCAACGTTCGGTTCATATCTTCCATAGGCGGCTCCGTCGGGAATTGAATAATTTCCCGGGTAAACGCCGGTTCTAATATTGAAATAATCAAACGCCTGCGCCATAGAATGAAGATTTTTCACGTCGTCAACTGTGAAATTTGTTCCTATAGTTTCCTTTATTTCATATGGATCCGAGGACGTATGTTTATTTCCATGCGAAGCGTCCTCAAATTTTTTCAAAAGATCTGCTTCAGACATTTCCGCGCAAGATTCAAGGTATCTCCTTATAATTTGAATAGTATACGAGCTTTTAACGTCTATATCCGCTGCCGAATACTCTCTGAATACATTTATTATATAAATAGTATTATCCGAAAGGCCATAGGAGCCGACTTTCAGGGCAGACTCGTTTTCCACCTCTTTATATTCTAAATCGCCGCTTTCATTTTTGCTTTCCGTTTTATCCTCATCGTCATTTTTTTCTTCGTCTGATTTAGATTCTTCTTTATCTTTATTTTTGTCTTCTCCGTCGTCTTTCGCCACAAAGTCCATTCGTACGGGAGACGACACGTACTCGCGTCCCGCCTCAAATATCTCGGCTCCCAAATCGAAATCAACCGAACCAAAAACCTCCATAAACGCAGATAAATTATCCGCGTCTACAAGCGCGTACCTATCTACAGAAAGTCCAGTCATATACGATATATATTCGCACAAGCCGTCGATGCCGTACATTCCGTAAACGTCTCCGAGAGTCCTATCCCCCGCTTGGGTGGATACGAGAGTTTCCGGGGAAAAATAACAAAAATAAAATTCATGATTTTCCTTGTCGGCACGCAAAAGGATTATCCATGTAGAACGGATATATCTGATTCCGGTAGAAAGAACGCCAATATCGGAATCTTTATCCACGGTTGAAATTAGCTTTTGAAGTTCTTCAACGCTGCCGTAGTAATCTGTGAAAACTCCGGGACGATAATCCGTTCCAACGAAAAGATACGTAAACGATTCGCCGTCGGGCATAGGACCCGTATAATCGTTATTTTCATCTTCTACCGGATTATTATCGTTATTATTGTCAGACTTAATTTCTCCAAGCTTATCCCCTTCTCCGTCAAGTATTCCCGTCATTACTCCAGAAACATATTGAGCTGTAAAAAAGCCGATAATGCCGAAAACAAGCGCGGCGATTAAAAAGGTAATCAAAAAATTTTTTAACGCAGACATTATTCATCCTTCCTTTCCGCCTGAATTATAAACTACGCTCTTTTCTTCTCGCAGCAGCCTCGTTTTGTGAATAAACGCATCCGCAATAATCCTGTCTATACAATCCATAACGCTTGGATAAAAAAACGGATCGAGCGTATCCTCCTTTTTTCTTAAAGTCGGAATATAGATATTCGACGCCGTATTCCAATTCAAGATCACGGCCAATATCGTTGAGCAATGAAGAATTTTTATGCGGGCTTACGGACAGCGTAGTCGTAAAATAATCATATCCTTCGGACGAGGCCGCTTCCGCCGTTTTTTTCAGTCGAAGCCGATAGCATCTCGAGCACCGCTCGCCGCCTTCCGGAGAAGATTCGTATCCCGATGAAGAGTATAAAAATTCTTTCGGATTATATTCCGGCGATATTATGGGAAACATTTTCCCTTCCCGAATGCGAACAAATCTCTCAAGTTCTCTCAGACGTCGAATAAACTCGTCCTTATCAGTTATATTAGGATTATAAAAATAAAGATCAATATCAAAATGCCCTTCTAGATATTCAAGGCAATAGGACGAACATGGGGCGCAGCAAACATGAAGAAGAAGTTTGGGTCGGCGGTTTGACGCGTCGGCCTTTTCTATCGTTTTATCGCATAAAATTCCATAGTTTATTTTATTCATAACCGCTCCACGCCGCAATAAATATAATTGAGTATACCATATTTTCTCTTGAAAATCAACTGTTTTTCATTTCGTGTATTCATCATAAACGCGTTTTTCCGTATATTTCCCTCCGCTATTGATTTTTTAGGTTTTTTCTGGTACAATAAATCACATAAATTTCATATGGGCTCGAGCTTGAAATCCTGCGAGAAGTCGCTATCTCACCCACGAAACGGAGACAATAATGAAAGACGAAACAAAATGCCTGCATTCGGGATACAACCCGAAAAATTCTGAGCCTCGCGTATGTCCTATCGTACAGAGCACAACGTATGTTTTCGACACTACCGAAGAAGTGGCCGCAGTATTTGACGATCCAACAAAGGCTCTCATTTACTCGCGATTTGGAAATCCGACAGTAATAGCCGTAGAAAATAAAATAGCCGAGCTTGAAGGCGGCGTAGGAGCCATGTGCACTACTTCCGGCCAGGCGGCTACTCTGCTCTCCCTGCTTAATATATGCGGCGCGGGGGACAGCTTTATAAGCACAATGGAGATATACGGAGGATCGGTTAACCTATTTTCTCACACCCTTCGTAAATTGGGCATAGAATGCATTTATGTCGATAAAAACGCTTCCGACGAAGAAATTGATAAAGCGTTTAAGCCCAATACAAAAGCCGTTTTCGGAGAAACTATCGCCAATCCGGCTCTTACAGTTCTCGATATCGAACGATTTGCAAAAATAGCGCATAGTCATAACGTTCCGCTGATCGTCGACAATACGTTTGCAACTCCAATACTGTGCAAACCGTTTGATTACGGCGCGGATATCGTTACGCATTCCACTTCGAAGTACATGGACGGTCACGCGGTGCAGATAGGCGGAGTTATAGTGGATAGCGGCAAATTCAACTGGTCGAACGGTAATTTTCCCGAGCTTACCGAACCGGACGAAACATATCACGGCATATCCTATACCAAGTCATATGGAAACATGGCGTATATTATAAAGGCTCGAATGCAGCTTATGCGCGATTTCGGCGTTTATCCGGCGGCTCATTCAGCGTTTTTACTTAACCTAGGACTCGAGACCCTCGCCGTAAGAATGAAGCAATACTGCGACAACGCCATGACCGTAGCAAAATATCTTGAAAACTCCGATAAAGTTGAAAGCGTAAAGTATCCCGGACTTGAATGCGACGAAAACTACGCTCTCGCAAAAAAATACCTTAAAGGATGCAGCGGAGTTATCTCATTTATAATCAAAGGCGGCAAAGATGCAGCCATGAAATTTATGAATTCGCTTGAACTTGCGTCGAACGAAGTTCATGTCGCCGATATACGCACTTGCGTTCTTCATCCGGCAAGCGAAACTCATCGTCAGCTTACGGACGAACAGCTCGCAGCCGCAGGAATTGACAACGGCATGATTCGTTTGTCCGTTGGACTTGAAAATATCGACGATATTATCGCAGATCTCGACAGAGCTTTCGCCGCAATATAAATTCTATTGCTCTATTGCGCATATAAGTCAAGCAAAACGTCTGACAAACTATTTTATGATCGTCAGACGTTTTGTTTTTATTCGTTTTTCTCGTAAATGATCGTCAATCCCTTGAGCAAAAGATCGTCGTCAAGAATAATATCGCTTTTGCATAACGGCACAAGCAGTTCGGCTATACCTCCCGTCGCAATTACGGTACATTTTTGTCCGAGTTCATCGCATATGCGCTCGATAAGACCGTCTATCATACATGCGTTACCGTACAACAGGCCGCTTTTAAGACACTCCACCGTATTTCTGCCAATAAGGCGACGAGGAGGTTCGAATGCTATTTTGGGAAGTTGAGCCGTTCTGCTTATAAGCGAGTCATGAGAAACTGAAAGCCCTGGAACAATCATTCCACCCAAATATTCTCCGCTATTTCCTATCACGGAAAGAGTCGTAGCGGTTCCCATATCTATTATGATAAGCGGGACAGGGTATTCGTTAACACCGGCCACCGCGTCTACAACCAAATCGCTTCCTAACTGAGCGGGATTGTCAATTACAATTTTTAAACCTGTTTTTATGCCTGGTCCAACTACTTTAGCGTTAACGCCGATAATTTTCTTAACGGCTCTTTTTAGACTGTTTGTAACGGACGGAACAACTGACGAAATTATCGCTCCGTCGATATACTCCTTATTTATTCCGTGCATATCAAGAGCCAGCTTAATAGTCGCGGCATACTCTAAGTCCGTCGCGGATTGATTAGTGGACGCTCTTTCGCGAAACAGTATTCGTTTACCGTCCGCGCATCCCATAACTATGTTTGAATTGCCTATATCTATCGCAAGAATCATTGTTTTCGGCTATGCCTTTCATTTAATACGAGGCGAATATATTTTCGCCTGAATACATAAGTATTATCATGTAAGCTGAAACGCTGCGTTTCAGTCTGTATTTTCTGTTCTCTTGATTTTTCCGCCTGCAAATGTCTGCTGATTTGGAAGTAAACGAGCCTTGATTATTACGGCTCCTATCGCGCCGGTAATTACTGTCGAAATAATCATCTCACACACAGCGTTAATTCCTATAGATCCGCAAACAAAGACAATAATGTTTTTTCCTTGCCTCAAGTTTTGTACGTATTCCGTATTACCATATAAAAGCACGAGAGAACTCATAAATAATGCGGTATTGAAAAAGGCGGCGCAAAATCCTGTAACAGCGCATGAAATATAAGGCGAGCTTATTTTTTTAACTCCTTTGAACACAAATCCCAATAAAAAACCATCCAATACGCGCGGTATAAAACGCTGTATAAAAGCTAAAAAAGGATTGATACCAAACAATACCGCTCCCATAGGACTTACTCCGCCTATTCCTATACACTGAAGAAAGCTCGTAATTCCGAATACAGCGCCGGTAACCGCGCCGCCGATCGGTCCGGCCGTTACGGCGCCGAGAGCTACGGGAATGATATTAAGCGTTATAGCTAGCCCAGGACCTATATTCAAGTTCAAATACCCCAGAGGCGTAAACGCCATAATTAGCAAAATAGCTGTGAGTAGTCCCAGACATGTAAGCTGTCTTGTGTTAATCTTCGATTGTTTTTTCATAGTGAAATCTCCTTGTTATTATTCCTTCTTGCGAGGATACAATACAATGGACGACTAATGAAAGCGGATAATATAGGCGCACGTCAGATTTCCGAATAACGAAATATCTGCAAAAACTCGCCGGATATCCGCGTTTTCTTTCGTCCAGATTCATTATATCACAATTTCTTCTACATGGATATAGATTTTATAATTTTTTACTTTAATTTTTATCAAATTATACTCCATTGATTATTTGAATTCCAATTATTATATTTTGGAGTCAAATAAAGATTTAACAGATAATAATTTTGCATACGCCTCAATTATAAAAAATACCGGCTGAACTCATAAAATTCAGTCGGTATTATAATAGAACGCTTAGTTTACTTACTCTGCCTGTCCGGTAAGTCTTGCGATTTCTTCAGCAAAATCATCTTCTCTCTTTTCAAGGCCTTCGCCTCTTTCATAAAGATAGAAGGAATCGATTGAAATCGAACCGCCGAATTCTTTTGCAGTAGCGGCTACATATTGTCCGACTGTCATCTTGTCGTCCTTAACATAAGCCTGCTCTACAAGGCATACTCTCTCATAGAATTTGCCGATCTTACCAAGTACCATTTTTTCAAGAATATTCTGCGGCTTATTTGCATTCTTCTCATCGTTTGCAATCTGTTTAAGAAGAATCTCTTTTTCCTCTTCAACAGCCGATTCGGGCACGTCTTCCTTCGCAACGTAAGAAGGAGGATTTCCGGCCGCGATCTGCAGCGCGATATTTTTTGCAAAATCAGCGAAGCCAGGATTGTTCTTCGCAGCCTCGTCAGCGTTGTATTTTACAATAACTCCGGTAGTTCCCGCTCCGTGAATATAGGTTGCAAACGTTCCTTCAACAAGAACGAAACGACGAATATTCATGTTCTCGCCGATCGTGAAAATCATATCCTTTACTTTGCCCTCGACGGTAAAGTCCGTATCCATGTACTGAAGAGGAAGAAGCTCTTCAAGAGTAGAGGGTTTCTTGTCAAGAATAGTCTTAAGTATTCCTCTAACAAATTCTTTAAACGATTCGTTCTTAGCTACGAAATCGGTCTCGGCGTTGACTTCAATCATCGCCACAGTATTTCCGTCTTCGCTCGCCATAATATCAACTACGCCCTCAGCGGCGATACGAGCGGCCTTCTTTCCCGCTACGGCGAGTCCTCTCTCTCTCAGAACCTTTACAGCCTCGTCAAAGTCGCCGTTAGCTTCGGTAAGAGCTTTCTTACATTCCATCATACCGCATCCGGTCTTTGCTCTAAGATCAGATACCATCTTAGCTGAAATAGCCATTTATTAATTCCTCCGTTTATTAAAGTCGATTACTCGGCGTCGGCCGCAATCTCTATTTCCGCCTCAGCCGCGGGTTCAGCCTCTGTAAGCTGCTCGCCTTGCTTGCTCTCAAGCACAGCGTCGGCAAGAACGGAAGCGTAAAGACGTATAGCGCGTATAGCGTCGTCGTTTCCGGGAATGACATAATCGGCATCGTCGGGATCGCAGTTTGTATCGACTATAGCTACAACGGGAATACCGAGCTTTTTAGCCTCGAGAACCGCGTTATGCTCTTTTCTGGGATCGACTATGAATATTGCGGAAGGCAGACCGCCCATTTCTTTTATGCCGCCCAGATTTTTTTCAAGGTTAAACATTTCCTTCTGGAGCGCGGCAACTTCCTTCTTAGGAAGCATATCGAAGGTTCCGTCTTCCTGCATTTTTTCAAGCTTACGGAGTCTGTCGATAGACATTTTTATCGTCTTATAGTTTGTAAGCATACCGCCAAGCCATCTAACGTTAACGTAGTACATTCCGCAACGCTCGGCTTCTTCGCGAATAGCGTCCGCAGCCTGTTTTTTAGTCCCTACAAAAAGGACTTTTCCGCCGTCCGCAGCAATGTCGCGAACAAAATTGTATGCTTCTTCAAATTTTTTAATAGTCTTCTGCAGGTCGATAATATACAGACCGTTGCGTTCCGTGAAGATATATTCCTGCATTTTGGGGTTCCAGCGTCTTGTATGGTGTCCGAAATGAACTCCGGCCTCAAGAAGCTGCTTAATGGATACGATAGACATTTTTTATGTCCTCCTTCGGTTTTTCCACCATGACGGTATTCCTGTTACCTCCGATTAACCGGAGGCACCGACAGAAATCAAAACGACATGTGTGTATTGATTTATGTGTAATCACACTTTGATATTTTACCATAAAAAAGAAAGGACTGCAATAGTTTTTTTCAAAAAACATTATTTTTTTCTCATCATTTCCTTCTTGGCATAATACATAACGCATATTGGCGAGTCATAAAATAGAGGCGTAGCCATCTTATCATTCGAGGGCTGATTCAAAACGGTTCAGTATTCTAATACCGTTACTGTTTGAAACATCCGCCCGATTAACATTTAATTTATTTCCAAATACGTCTGTAACAATAGCTCCGGCTTCCTCCGCTATAATCTGCTCCGCAGCCGTATCCCACTCTTTTGTATAAGGCGCGAATTTATAGTATATATCGGCCGTTCCCTCGGCGATAAGGCATCCCTTTAAACATGATCCAACGGAACGCAGCTCGGAAATTCTTTCTCGGTATTTTACGTAAAGTTTATCAGCCGTTGCGTCTTTACCGCGGCTGCATAGAGCGACGAGGCCGTTTGTTCTGTCCGACGCTTTAATAGAAACTGACTTGCATATGGTGAAATCGCTGACAGTCGCCCTATAAGCGCCTAAATTTGAGGCCGCGTAATACAAGACGTTTTTTACAGGAGCAAAAATAACCCCCGCTACAGAACTATTCCCCTCCGCATACGCTATACTGACTGCAAATTCATCGTTTCCAGAAATAAACTCTTTTGTTCCGTCAAGTGGATCAACAATAAAGCATCTATTTGCTTTTATTCTTTGCGGAACCCCATCCTTGTCTTTTCGCTCCGCTGTTTCCTCGCACAAAATAGGTATATCCGGACATTCCGAGGACAAAATGTTAACGATAACTTCAGAAGAAGATATGTCGGCTTTTGTCACAGGGGTACCGTCTTTTTTTACGCTATGAGATTTTTTATCTTCGTTCCAAACAGAAAAAATTTCAGCCCCTCCTGCAAGAGCGGCTTTTATTACTGTGCGTAATATTATTTCAATATTTTTATCATACATAGCTTTTCATCTTCTTTCGGCATTAGTTGGTTTGATAAGAGGTCTTTTATAAACAGTTAAAATATTTTATTAGGAGATACGTAGGAATGAAAGATCACAAGAATATACTGTTCGCCGGATGCGTCGTCGCAACATTAACTATAGCGCTCCTATGCAGAGGTCCCGTACGAGAAATCTATACGACCGTATCGGTTCAAACAACCGATGACGGTACGCGTATCGCGTCTATCGGAGAAGCGGACGGTTACTTAGGAGGCAGATGGAACCTATGGGAATTCATAGGAGATAGCATAAATAGAATGCTGTCGGGCGAGTAAAATGGGGAAAATACGAATTTCGTTCGCATTGCTTTTGGCTCTTATATTTACAGCCGCGGTTTTTGGAGATATTCCCTATCCAATATCGCTCGCATCCGCTTTTTTGATACATGAAGGCGGTCATATAATCGCCGCTCGCGCGCTGGGAGTCCCTCTGCAATCTATTAGAGGCGGATTTTGCGGCATAAGAATGAAATACGACTTTTCATGCGTAAAACCCAAATATGAGATTGCCGTATGCATGGCGGGCAGCTTTGCAGGTATGTTTGCTGCGGCGATCGGTTTGCTGATAGGATTAGCATATACTGAAGGCGGAGTATATTTCATCGTATCCTCGTCGGCGCTTAGCGCCGTTAATATGCTTCCCGTCCGAGGTCTTGACGGGGGCAGCATACTTATGTGTATTCTGGAAGCGTCTTTACTGCCGGACACGGCATGGAAAATATCTAAAAGAATTTCTACCGTTACGTCGATTTTATTCTGGATCGTCTCCATATGGATACAGCTTAAAGTCGGAATAAATCTGTCTATGCTGATATTGTCGCTATATTTTTTATATTTATCCGCTTATGAAAGCTGAAGAGCAAACATATGGATTGAATCCTAATTTTTTAAGTTTTTCCGCAGCGTTATGAGCGTCGTCTGAACTATTGAATATTCCGAATACAGACGGACCGCTTCCGCTGAGAAGAGAGCCTATAGCGCCTTCTCTCATCATAAGAGAGCGTAAAATCCTTGCTTCGCAGCGTATAGGAAGAACCACCTCTTCAAAAATATTATAAAGTTTTTCTGATATTTCAATTTTATCTTTTCGACAAATAGCGTTTATCATTCCATGCATATCGCCGCGCGGAGAGCAAAGGCTTTTGTCGAATTTTATATCCAACGCTTTATACGCCGCTGGAGTTGATATTCCTTGCCCTGCTTTACATATGACAAAATCAAGATCTATGTCGCTCTCAATCGGAGTTAGCGCCTCGCCTCTTCCTTCTGTTATACAAACGCCTCCCATAATACAGAAAGGAACGTCGGATCCTATTTTTTCTGCAATCGCATATAATTCTTTTTTTTCGGTATCATATTTTTTCGACAAAAGCATTAGCGCCGCGGCCGCGTCTGAACTTCCGCCCGCAAGTCCTGCCGATACGGGAATATTTTTTTCAATAGTGAAATTCACCGAGTATTCACGTATAGAATAAAATTTAAAGAACGCCTCCGCGGCCTTATATACTAGATTATCTGGGCCTAAAGGAACATCCAGATTATTATTCCCTATCACCGCCACCGATATACTTTTTTTGCCGTTAGAGTCTCCCTTCTCTAAAGATACGTAATCGCACAATGTCACGGAATGCATTACGCTTTTAATATTATGAAACCCGTCGTCCCGTAAATCTTTAACGTCGAGAAATAAGTTTATTTTTGCATATGCTGGAATTTTCATTTTAATGTATCGATCGCAAAATAAAGTTTTTCGAAGTATCTACGGCGCCGTGCGGGCAAAGCTCCTGACAGCAGTAGCATCGTATACAATTTCCGTATTTTATTTTTGCGATCTTTTTTCCTTTCTTCATTTCAAGCGTTATCGTCTTTTGCGGGCAGCTTTCAACACATTTGCCGCATCCTATACATCTGACGGAAATCTTTGGTTTAGGTTCAAAAAAACGGCTAATTCTTCCTCCGAATATATTTTGTAAGCTCTTTAGAAACGCTCCGGATTTTGAGTCCGGTCGAAGAAGTCCGTTGGGACGATCTGCTATCGCCAATTCGTCCGAGCATATTCTGGAAATCCCCAGCCTCTCGGCTCCAATATCAAGATATTTTGTTTCTCCCTGAATTCCCGCCAATTTTTCAGCAGCGATGTCCATAAAAAAAGCGTTGTCTGAAGTAAGAATCAAGCCCGTGTTTACAGGGGTTCCGTTTGTGGGTCCGTTGCCTTCCATTGAGACGATAGCGTCGCACACGGAAATAATTTTCTTTCTTTCCATAAGCGTGAGATTGAGATCAACCAACATTTCAGAAAAACTATCTAGGTTAGGATAAGCCGCGTGCATTTCAAATTTCAAAGTTCCGGGAATAACCCCGAAAAGATTTTTAATTGCGCATGAAAGTCCAGTCAAAGAATGTGTTTTCAGCTTGCAAATGTTAAAAATGATATCCGCTTCCGCAATAGGCGTTATAATATCAAATTCTTTTAGCTTGCGTCCTTCAGAGAAACTCATTTTTCTGAAGCTGCAGTCCAAATTAAGAGGCAGTCCGCAAACCTCCGACATTTCGCTGATTCCAGTAGCGCGGTATATACGCTTCAAACACGGAACGTTATACGGACCTCCCGGACTTTCGGCTATAATAACGTCGTTTGCCCCAAGCTCTCTCAATTCTTCGTATACGGCTTCGATAACGGATGGATGCGTGGTCGACGCGCTCGAAGGGGCGCTCGCCGTAACGAGATTAGGCTTAATCACAATCTTTTTGTCCCTTATAAGCTCTGACGTAACTCCTATATATTTAAAATGTTCTTTTAAAATTAATCGTATTTTTTCTTTATCATATGAATTGCAGTCAGATATTTTAACTTTGCTGCTATAAACGGAATCCGTCATAAAATATTTCCTTCACATAAAAAATTTCGTTTTATAAAATAAGGCAACTACGTTTTACTAAGCTCTCGGTATAAAGCTTTTTCATCCCCGCCCACTATAGACGGGTTTTATCATAATTTATTATATCATGAAGAAAAAAAAAACACAAGGCGCAATCGCGACTCGTAAAAAAGTAAAAAAATATTTTAATCAGTCTTTTCCAATTATAAATGTCAAAAAATATGACATAATATATGCAGAACAAGTCCGGGCTTGTTCGATTATATAGATTGCGGTAAAGAAGAGTCGTTTCTGCCGTCTCTTCTTTACCGCGGGTGGACGTCCAATTTTAAATCTCAAACTTACGACGTAATTTTTCTAACGCATTTTTCTCAATTCGACTTACATATGACCTGGATATTCCAAGCATATCGGCTACCTCTCTCTGCGTAATGGGAGCGTCGACGCCAAGTCCATACCTCATAACTATAATTTCTCTTTCTCTATCGCTTAACTCGCTTTTTATGTATTCAACAGCTCTCGCCAATTTTATTTTAACGTCAAGATCATCTGCAATCGTATCGTCGGTTTTTATTATATCTATATATGTAAGAGGATTCCCGTCTCTATCCGTCTCAATTGTTTCGTTAATAGAAACCTCGTTAGACAGCTTCTTTTGAGACCTAAAAAACATCAGTATTTCATTTTGAATACATTTAACCCCATATGTTGCGAATCTCGCTCCGTTACGGCAATCAAAAGAGTCCACAGCCTTAATGAGTCCGACGGTACCGATCGATATCAGATCTTCCTGGGACTGCGCTGCGGAATAGTATTTTCGAACTACGTGAGCGACAAGACGTAGATTATGCGATATAAGCCGCGCTCTCGCGTCTTCGTCTTTATTTTCACGAAGCCGATTAAAAAGTTCAGCTTCCTCGTCCTTTGGCAAGGGCTGAGGAAACTGTTTTCCCGGCGTAGCGCTGAGAAACGCATATGATAATCCTGCAAGAGCTGAGAGAAGCAATTCAAGCATTGTATAAACCTCATTTTACTTTTTTAACCATTGTACATTATATGATAGATAATATTTAAATGACACCGTTTTTTACATAATTTTCATAGTATTGCGGCGATTATAATAAGAAAAAACGCGCACACTAATAGCGTGAAGCATTTTATCATTTTAAGCCTCACCCTAATACAGCCGCTCTCAGCGTAGTTATAACTTACGTATAATTATTACGCAATATAAAAGCGGCAGAATGGAGTTTATATTATGCTTGACAGAATATCGCTCATATTTGTAATCATAGGAGCTCTTAACTGGGGTTCCATAGGACTTTTCAGATTTGATATCGTTTCATGGATTTGCGGCGGACAGGACGCGGTTCTCGCAAGAATAATATACACTGTAGTTGCAGTTGCCGGACTTTGGTGTATATCTCTTCTTTTCAGGCCCAGAGAAAGAATCAGCGATCGATAACTTTACAAAAAATATAAAGCGGAACTGCGATTAGCGCCGGTTCCGCTTTATATTTTATTTTCTATCTGTGGCGCCGCTAACTATTTTATAATATGCGTTAGACGTCATACGATATATTACCGTATAGAACAATGCGAATACCGCGAAGCTTACGGCGGTAGTTATAGCGAAGAGTTTTACGTTTTGAAGATTCATCAACAATAATATTTTACGTATCAAAGGAAACGCAAAGGAAAGATGAACGCCGGCAAACATAAGGGGAAGGAAAAATACCGTCAAAAGCTGTGAATTTATGCTTCGTTTTATTTCACGCTTAGTCATTCCTACCTTTTGCATAATCTCAAATCTTGAAGCGTCCTCATATCCCTCGCTAATTTGTTTATAGTAAATTATCAGTACCGCGGCTATAATAAACACAATGCTTAAAATAATTCCAAGGAAAAAGATGGTTCCATACAAGCTATAAAAGCTTTGTCGTTCCGCCGCCTTACTTTCAATTCTCGCGGAAAGTATACCGTTCCCAGGATCGTCGTCGCTATCTAATAAATCACGCAGAAACGGTAATATGCCGTCTCTTATTTCTAACTGCTCGTCTTCGCTGCAATCGGCCGAGTTAAATCCGTATACCCAGTAATTAGACGCTATGCCCCCGTCGTAAGTTTCTCCGTCTTTAATAATTCCGTCAAGAGATGAATCCAAGTTTGGAACTATAACGTAAAGGGTAGGAACAACGCTAACCGCCAAATCGCCGCTTTTTGTAAAATTATCGGCTAACTTTTTTACGCGGAAAGTTTTCTTACCGTCGAACGTGATTGTTTCTTTCGAGTATTTCTTTCCATGAGCGTACAGCATAACCTCTTCTTCAGACAAGGATTCAGACGCGCCCATAGTTTGATTATAATCTTCGATAGGAACGAAATAGATTAGGCTTACGCTAGACGAATTATTCTCGTCGCGAACGCCGGTAAATTTAACGTTGGAACCTTCGATTGTCGAATATGCCGCGACGCCGCGATAATCTACTATGTCGGTCCTCTTACATGATCTGGCGTCCGCCACGCTTATAATCTTATCGCGTAATTCTGATATAATTTTCTCGTTTTCACCTTCAAAATTATTTGATCTTAACGTCACGTTTATATCGTTCGGACATCTAAGATTAAGCGCGTCCTCCACCCCGAAATATAAGCTCGTAGTGGTTGAAACCAGTACAAGAACCATCGTCGCAAGAATACATATCGACGCAAGGCCGGCCCCGTTTCTCTTCATTCTGTATACCATTGATGAAACCGACACAAAATGATTGGGCTTGTAGTAGTAATTCTTTTTCTTTTGAAGCATTCGGCAGAACAATACGGAACCGGCAATCATAATCAAATATGTTCCGATTATAACCATTATAACCGCTATGAAAAACCATCCCATAGCGTCTACAGGATCCGCTACCGTAATAGCGATATAATAGGCCGCTGCAAGAACTCCGAGTCCTAAGAATCCTAAAATAAAATTGCCTTTAGGAGGCTTTTCTCCCGTATTCTCGCTTTTCAAAAGAGCTACCGCGCTTGAAAACTTTATCTGTCTTAACGAGTTTAAAAAGATAAGAATAAATATGCTTCCGAACACAGACGTCGTTAAAAACACTGACCCCAGTGAAATATCAAATGAATATGTAATTTCACCGTCCATTAAATTTATCAGTATCAATTCCGCCAGCTTCGACATTCCAACTCCGCATAAAAGTCCGATTACAAGAGAAAATATCGCGGTTATAATAGATTCCCATACAAGGATACGAACTATATGGCGCTTTCCCATACCGAGAATATTATACAGACCGAATTCTTTTTTTCGTCTTCTCATTAAAAACGAGTTTGTATAAAACAAAAATATACATGAAAAAATCGCTACCACCCAACATCCAAACGACATAGTGCTAACAATCGCTGAAGCTCCGGGTATGTTCTCAAGCGCCTTGCTATTTTGAAGATATCCTATAATATAATACATCATAACCATGCCGATGCAGGTAAGCATATACGGAAAGTATATACGCTTATTCTTTTTTATTCCTCCAACGGCAAGCTTCGGAAACAACGACGCGTTCATTTTATATCACCGCCTGTCGAAATAAGAGTAAGCGTATCCGATATTTTTTGATACATTTGTTCGTCGGTATCGTTTCCTCTATAAAGAGTATGAAAAACCTCTCCGTCTCCCAAAAAAAGGACTCTGCCGGCGCGGCTTGCGGCCTTAATGGAGTGAGTAACCATAAGGATAGTCTGCCCTCCTCTGTTTATATCCGCAAATAAACGAAGCATCTCGTCGGTTGATTTTGAATCAAGAGCTCCCGTAGGTTCGTCCGCAAGTATCAAACGCGGACCTGTAATCAGCGCTCTCGCGACAGCCGCTCTTTGCTTTTGTCCGCCTGAAACCTCATACGGATATTTTTTAAGCAGTTCGGCGATACCCAGTTTTTTAGCTATGTTGTCAAGTCTGCGTTTCATTTCCTTATGATGAGTTCCGGCCAAGACAAGGGGAAGATAGATATTATCCTCTAAAGTAAAAGTGTCAAGCAAATTAAAATCCTGAAAAACAAATCCGAGATTGTCTCGTCTAAAAGCCGCTATAGCAGAGTCCTTAAGAGTAACCAAATCTTTTCCATCGAGGATTACGCAGCCTCCCGTCGGACGGTCCAACGCCGCCAGTATATTAAGCAGCGTAGTTTTACCAGAACCCGACTCTCCCATTATCGCCACGTATTCTCCTTCTTCAACGCTGAAAGTAACGTTTCGCAGGGCCTCAACCTTATTTCCGCCAAGTCTGGTGGAATAAACTTTCTTAAGTCCGTTAACATTCAAAATGCTCATGTTTGTTTCGCCATGTCCTTTCAATTGATCTTACGCCATGATTATATCAAAAACGGGAAACGCAGACAATCGAATCGTCTTACATTTCCCGTCCCATTCCTTACATTCATGTAAGATTTGCCGCGAAATCAATCTCCGGCGACTACATATCTCTCTATATCGATAGAAATAACGGTTCCACGTCCAAGCTCCGACGATACGAAGACGTTGTGACGCAGCCTGTCCAGAACCTGCTTTGTCAGATAAAGTCCCAGCCCGCTGGCGCTCTTGTCAATTCTTCCGTTATATCCGGTGTATCCTTTTTCAAATATTCTCGGCAGGTCTTCCGGAGCAATACCGATACCGGTGTCTTCAACGCATAGATATTTGCCATCGCGCACATATACGCTTACGCCGCCAGAACGGGTATATTTCAAAGCGTTAGACATAATTTGTTCAAGGGCGAAAGAAAACCACTTTTCATCGGTAATCACAAATTCTTCCGCCGATCTATAATTAAAATATAATTTTCTATCGATAAATTCTCTGGCAAATTTTTTCGCTGTTCCGCGTATAACGTAATCAAGACTTATTTCACGTATAACATAATCCGTACGATCAGAGCCGAGACGAAGAAACGCCAACACCATTCCTACATATTGTTCAATCCGGAAAAGATCGGACGATATTCTTCGAGACAGGTGTGAATCGGTTCCCTCAAGAGTTAGTTTCATTGAAGCTATAGGCGTTTTTATCTGATGAAGCCATACGGTGTAATAATCTATTGCGTCTCTGTATTTGGATTCCGCCTTGTTTCTTACCGAATTTGTCTCCGACAGCATATTTGTAATAATATTTTGATACTCTCTTTCAATTACAGAGCTCGCCTCCGGCAATGAAACCGTATTGAGATCGTCGATAGTCTTTATATTAGTTAAAAATTTATGCTTGCGCCTTATTCGGACATAATCGCATATAAGAAAAGAAATCCCCAAGACGGAACAAATAAACGTTGGATAAAGAACCGCGGCGACAGGAAGATGATAAAGAGCAAAAGAGATAATATATATTGCCGCGAAAAGAATAAATACGGTTATTCTCCTTATATTCTTTTTAATACACCCTGTAAAAAGCATCGTTTTCCTCCGGTTTATTCATTCTAAAGCAGCGCCGCGTTATTCAACAATATATCCTACTCCAAATTTTGTCCTTATAAAATTTTCAAGTCCAGCAGCGTCCAATTTTTTTCTAAGTCTGCCCACATTTACGGTAAGCGTATTTTCATCAACAAAAGAATCCGTCTCCCAAAGTCTCTCCATGAGTTTTTCCCTGCTTACAGTTTTGCCTTTGCTTTCCATAAGACACGAAAGGATTCTATACTCGTTTTTTGTAAGCGACACCTCAGTTCCATTGTAAGAAAGAGATCCGTCGCCAGTGTTTAATATCGCTCCGCGATGCTCGATTATGCGCTGATCAGCCGAAAAGTTATACGCGCGCCTGAGCAAAGCCTGCGTTTTCGCCATTAGAACGCCTCCGTCGAACGGTTTAGCTATAAAATCGTCCGCGCCCATATTCATGGCCATTACTATATTCATATTATCGGAAGCGGAAGATATAAATATAATCGGAACGTTTGATACTCGCCGCATTTCACTGCACCAATGATATCCGTTATAAAATGGGAGCGAGACGTCAAGCAAGGCGATATGCGGTGAAAACGATACGAAGTCTTTCATTACGTCTCTAAAGTCCGACGCGCACACTACCGTATAATCCCATGCTTCAAACATTTCTCGTATTGCTTCCGCAATTCCGGGGTCGTCCTCCACGATAAACATTTTATACATCTGTTTTTTCTCCTCCGAAAGTATAAAAGGATATGCCGTCATTTACGTTAACGTTAGCATATCCTTTTAAAATTTACAAAAATAAATCAGTCGGCGAAGTATCTCTTAAGAAGTCCGGCGAAAGCCTTACCGTGACGGGCCTCGTCGCGCGCCATCTCATGAACGGTATCGTGAATAGCGTCGAGTCCAGCTTCCTTAGCTCTCTTTGCGAGATCAGTTTTTCCGGCGGTAGCGCCGTTTTCAGCCTCGACTCTCATTTTCAGGTTGGTTTTTGTACATGGAGTAACAACCTCTCCAAGAAGCTCTGCGAACTTCGCGGCATGCTCAGCTTCCTCATAAGCAGCCTTTTCCCAGTACTGTCCAATTTCAGGATAACCTTCTCTATAAGCGACTCTCGCCATAGCGAGATACATTCCGACCTCGGTGCATTCTCCGTTAAAGTTAGCGCGAAGATCGGCAATAATATCCTCGGAAACGCCGCTTGCTACGCCGACCGTATGCTCGGCGGCCCAGCTCATGCTTTCGTTCTGAGCGGTAAATTTAGACGCGGGAGCCTTGCACTGAGGGCAGCTTTCAGGAGCTGAGTCTCCTTCGTAAACATAACCGCAAACTTGACATACGAATTTCATATATGTATTCTCCTTTAAAAATTAAATTGGGGTTCCTACGACACACATTATATACGTTTTATTTCCCGTTGTCAAGAGATTTCAAGTCAATTCCAACAAAAAAAGTATGATTTTTGATTTTTGTCGCATTTTTGGAGATAATAAGATATTTTAATACAAAATTAAATAAATTTCCTCCTCCTTTTGTCTGAAATGATATTTACATTCGAACAGTTTTGCGTTATAATATTTATCGAATGGCATCAGACTGATTTCATTCAGCATTAAACACGTTATTCAATATAATTTTGGAGGAATAAATTCATG
>CATKFO010000058.1 GCA_949747515.1 uncultured Eubacteriales bacterium | reverse complement strand
CGCCGCATGTAATCTGTCGATCACCTATTGCCTATCACCTATCGATTGTCCTACGATGTCAAATCTCCGGCTGTTTTTCTTTTTCAGTTTTTCGCGCGATTTTTTTTACAAGCGACCGTTTCTACGGAGGCGCAAAACCTCCTCGAAACGGTCGTTTTTTGTTTTACGGTATGTTTTTTTTATCAAAAAGCGTCGTCTCGGTAGTAAAAAAATATTTAACCAAACAAAAATCTCCTCCAAGGTATGAAGTTAGAGGAGATTTTTTAATTCGTTCTAAAAGTACGATTTCAGTTACCCGTCGAGTCGATCAGCCGGTAATACCTGAACGCTCGATACCCTGAACAATGTACTTCTGTCCAAAGAGGTAAAGCACGATCAGCGGAAGTATAATAAGCAGACCGCTGGTGTTAGTAACGGCGGACTGGAAGAATCCGGTCGCGTCCTGTACCTCTGAGAAGGATGAAGGAATCTTCGTGATGATATCTTTAAGCAGAATCGGCACGTCTTTACCCGTCAGGTAGAATATGCGGGTGTAGAACGTATCCGTCCACTGCCAGCAGAATGAAAACATGAAGACCGTAATCATCATAGTAACGGAGTTAGGAATAATGATCGAGAAGAAGGTTCTGAATATTCCCGAACCGTCAAGCCATGCGGATTCTTCAAGCTCGTCGGGAATACCGCGGAAGAACTGCCTCATAAGGAAGATGAAGAGCCCGTTCTTAAACGCTAATCCGGTAGCCGACAGAATCGCCAGGGGCCATTTGCTGTTCAGCATATTGATACCCGGGCTCGCAGTCAAACCTAACTTGTAGAGCAGCTTGCCGATTCCGAGAATGTCGAAATCCTTGAAGTGCATGAACAAGGAAAGCTGCAGGGTAGTATGCGGAACGATCATTGTGAAAATAACCAGCACAAAGAGCAGCTTGCTGCCTTTGAATTTAAACTTCGCAAATCCGTAGCCGACGAGGCAGCAGATGAACGTCTGCAGTATTCCGCAAAGGAGAGAAATCACAAAAGTGTTTCCCATCGCCTTCAAATAGCCGTTTTCGGTAATTATAGCCTTATAAGTATCAAGGGTCGGATTTTTCGGAATAAGTCTGACCGTAACGTCTGTAAAATCGCTGGGGCTCATGAACGAGGAAGCAATTTTAGAGAAGAAGGGGAACAGAATTATATACGATACTCCGATAAGAAGCAGTAATCTGAGGAGATACCACAAAACTCTCTTCAAGGTGTAGAGGTTGATGAATTTCGCTCTGATTCTGTCGATCAACGGAGTTCTGTCGAACTCTACTCTGATCTTATTTTTTGATTCTTTACGCACCTTCGGCGTATTAGTCGTATTCATTTATATCAGCGCCTCCTTCATCAGTCTCTCTTCTGGTAGAATACAAACGCGCTCAGAAGACCGGCCACGGCCGCGATCACGGCGATTACCACCAGGAAGTACATCCACGACATGGCGGAAGACAGTTCTCGTCCATGGGCGACGGCGGTTCCGTTGTACACGCTGTCTATGTACGTCATGACCTTGTTCGACGAAGAGGTAAACGCGTCTATGACCGTGTAAATCGTATTTACAAGAATCATGGGGCTGACCATGGGAAGAGTTACCTTCCAGAAGGTTTCCCATCCGCTGGCGCCGTCGATCTGACACGATTCGTAAATCGCGGGAGAAATGGACTGGAGTCCGGCCAGGAATATCAGCATCTGCACGCCGCACCGGTTAACGATATCAAAAATATTGTTTACGGCGTCCGCAACGTATGTGAGAATTCCCTTACCTACCGCCATATTCTGGAACAAAGCCTGCAAATCCATTACGGAAAGAATCTGCGTGGTCGCGCTGGAATCCGCCGCCGCGCCGGTGTCGATACCCTGTTCAGAACCCATGTAGTTCAGCAACGCGTTGTTAGCGTCGATCTGCGCGATCAAACCGGTTGTAAGAATAACCGGAACGAAGAAGATAGCTCTGAACGCCGCGCGTCCGATAATCTTCTGGTTAAGAATAAGCGCGATAAACAAGGAGAACAGCACGATAAACGGTATGTCGACCACAAGCTGCTTAAGTCCCTGAATAAGCACGTCGGTAAAGTAATTATCGCCGACTTTCGTAAGCAGCGCGTTGCTGTAGTTCTGCATTCCCACAAACTTGAGCGTGCCGTCCGCGGCGTTTATCTCGCCGAAGCTGTAGCGAATGGAGTCGATAATAATAGGAAGATAAACAAGGACGAATCCGACGACGAAAGGAAGTACGAAGAGCCATCCGCTTCTCGCTTTTTTCTTGTCCAGAGACGCGATTTTTCTCTTCTTCGGAAGGGCAACCTTCACACTGTTATTTTTTGCTGCGTTCATATGTTACGCCTCCCTTCAGCCCACTCTGTAGAAGCCCATGGCCTCCACAGAGTAAGTCTCACCGTCAAGCTGAACGGTTATATCGTAGGAATTATAATTGAGAATAAAGCTTACGCCGCCCTCGTACTCAACAAGCACGACGGAGCCTCTCTCGGTATTGTACTTCTCTTCGAGCTTCCCGCGTTCTTCCGCAAGCGCCTCCGCGCTTACGGTTATAGAGTCGGGATCCAGAACGTCGGCGTAGGGAAGAGCTTCTCCGCGTCTCTGCGCGCGTCTGTTGGCGAGAATCTTGACCTGATTCTCCTCAACCAGTTCGGCTTTCAGTTCGGCTTCGACGGCTTCAAGCTTAGCCTCGTCCGCCTCGGCCTCGTCCGTGTCTTTAACGCGCACCGCGTCGATAAATCCGTGACCGACGATGTATTTGTCCTGAAGATCTCCGATAGCTTCGTTGAGCTCATTATAATACTTGGTAACGTCGGCTTTCCAGTTTTCGTACGCTATGGAGTAATAAGCGCTCCACTGCTCGTTTGATTTCAGAGACTGAGTGTTCTGATACGAAAGGGTAAACAGGAGAGACGCGCCGTTCTCTATGGAGCGGAGTATCGATTCCTTAATATCGCCTTCCATATTTATAGGAGTTCCCGTGTATATCTTCGAACCGTGAAGAACCATACCCGCGAAAGGTATAGATTCGCTGGAACGAGAGTAATCCGAAGAAGTCAGCGCCATATCGGTAATGATATCGGCAAACTTAAGCGCATACGCGTTGCCGCCGGAAATCATCACGCTGCCGTTGTCGTTAGCGGCTTTTTCGAGAGTAGCCTCGGTGAACTCTTTTGTGTCCTCGCGATGGTACGGATCGTCCTCGTCAAAGTCGGAGTTTAGATCCTTACCCAAAGTAGACAGAGAGATACAGCCGTTGGAATAATCGTTATAGTAGCCGGAGAATTTGTCGTAGAACCGATCGTATACAGAAGGAGACAGGGCGACAGCGTGTGTCTGTACGAACATCTGGTATCCGGTGTCGTAAGTTTTCTGTCTGCTGTAACGTCCGTCGATCGTCTTGACCGCGTGATTTTTCATGCTCACGCCGTCCATCGTATCCGTCGCGTTAATATACGCAAGGTCGAAATCGGGGTAGATTCCGACTCCGTTATCCTTAGAGAAGGAAACGAGGTCTTCAAATCCGCTCTTTCCGCCGAGGGACTTCTGCCACTTAAGCTTATAGGGAACCGTTGAATCCAGTCCTCCGTTGGCAAAGCCGGTAAGCTTAAAGTTAACGTTTTTAATGCCGCTGTCCTTGAGCTCGGAAGCCATGGAGCGAACGTTCTCAAACGTGGTAAGCGGAACGTCTACGGTCACGGGGAAGGAAAGGACTCTGTCCGTACCGGTAGTGGATCCGAAGGATTCGACGAACAAAGGCAGATCGTCTTCGGCGTCGTCTATCTTCTTAAGCGCTCCGATATCGGTAAGATAATCTCTGTACGCTTCCGCCATACCGTAATAAGTAGGCTCGTATCCGGAGCCGTTCTCGCCGGACAGCATTATATAGTTAATAGTATAGCTTCCGGTATAACGTCTGGAAGAAGTAACCGTCCACTCGGAGTCCGAGCTGCCCACGGAAATAGAATCCGCAAGATTATACGTATCGCTCGGACGCGGCGTAAACGAAGCGTACACGGATTTAAACGGATGAGTAGCTTCATATCTGCAAGTAAGCGTCGCCAGCGAGTCTCCCTCGGTAATGATCGCAAGGAATCCGCTGTCGTCGTACACCTTATCGGTGTCGCGGATATCGTCGTCCGTAGGATCGCTGTAATTTGTGACTCCGCCGAACACGGGAAGTCTCATTTGATTCGCGGTTCCGCCGGACATTTCGTGATATGCGTCGTCCTCGCCGTACATTTGACCCGAAATATTTACGTCGGACTTAAAGAAATCCTCGTATCTGATTATCGTGCCGGAGCCGTCGGGGAGGAAGGAGTAACCGTTATACTGGTCGCTGCCCGCTCCCATATACGGAAGGATGGTAACGTCCTGAAGCTGATACAGCGTTTCGTCGAAGGATATGCCGTTGGCGGGCAGTCTGACTTCAATTCCCTTACCGTCCGCGCGCACCTTGTACTCGAGAGCCATGGTGAAGCGGGGAGGATTCTGGTCCTTCGCTATATATCCGGTTTCCTGATTGTCGTACGCCAGCTCTTCGTAAGTGTACTGAGGACAGTACTTTTTAACTCTAACCTCCAGCTTACGAAGCTCGGCGGCGGGAATGCTCGTATCGCAGGCGTATACGGCCATGGTTTTCGTAATGGGGAAAAGGTTCTGCCACTGTTTGATCTGAGCCTCGCTTACTCCTTCTGCAAACGGATCGTAAAGCTGCATATTGGAAGTAAGTCTCTCATACCAAACGTAAGCGTCGCTGTATTCCTTGGGATCCGTATTTTCCAGCTCCGCAAGAGCGGCCTCGTACGGCTCGAGAATCAGGCGCTGATAACGCTCGACGCTGATAAGACGCGGAACGAGACGCTGCACCGCAGGTTCTCCAAGTGCGTATTCCACGCGAATACCGTCCTTGGTCATCTTCATGGTGATCTGGTCGCGCTCGGCAGCTTCTTCATAGCTATACATTTCAACTACCTTAGCGCTGTTAAGGGTGTCGATATATGTCAGCTTAATCTGAGAAAGAAGCTGTTTTTTAATCGACTCGGACACGCTGTACTTTGAGCTCTGTCCGGACGACACGCAGTATGTGTCGTTAATATCGTACGGGTTAGTCGTGATAAAGGCTCCGGTTGCGGATTCAACGAACGCGACTTCTCCGGTGTACGGCTCGTAATAAATTTTATAGCCGTTCTGCTCTTTGACCAGAATCATTGTCTCAAGCTTCTGAGAAATCGAAGAAAAGGCGTTGTTTTTGTCAACCGTCTCTTTATCGTCGTCGCCTTTGGAGCCGGACCCGGATGAAGAGCTTGTCGGAGCGGAGGAGTATTTTCTGATAGGTTCTCCGCTGGCGTCTACCCAAGTTCTGCCGTTTTCATCAACATAGCTGTTTGTTATCGGCTCCGCGCCGGCCGGTATCGAAACGAAGATCATTGATCCAAGAACCGTCGCCGTGACAAGGAGCGCTGATATTATTCTGCTGATTTTCATTTTTTGCCTCCTATACACGGTAGTTAATCTCGATGGCAATGTTCGAAATGAAGCTTACGATTTTCGCCATAAGCGTTGAGAAGAGAAGAGCGATAAACATAATAAACATCATGCCGACAATCGTCACAAGACAACACAGAATGTTCTTAATAAAGGAATAATCGTGAGTGATCATCATACCGAACACGAGCAGCAGTCCCATCCATACGAACGCCAGTCCGTACAGAAGGCTGAGTATGCCTGCCTCGTTCACGTTGAGGAACTGCGAAGCGATTACCGTAGGAATCATGATGATCGGAAGGGGAGTCAGCGAGTAGCACGCCGCCTTGAAAATGTCCGTAAGGCTTCCTTCGCCTTCAAACAGGGTGGTAAAGCACCAGTTGGCGATTACCCACAAGAGAAGCGGAACAAGAACCGCCGCTATGTTGCCGAGAATCGTAAGATACTCGCTGTCGTCCGGGCTGTGAATATATCCTGTTCCTACGGAACGATAGAAGAACGCCACTATTGTCACGAGAAGAATAATGAAAGCGGATTTCATTGAACCGCGCTTCTCATGCTTCAAATCCCAGAAGCCGTCGAAGGGATGGAATATAATGTGGAAGGCGTAGAGAACTTCTTCCTTAAGGCTCTTCCGTCCGATTTTAAGCGCCGCTCTCTTATTTACCTTCGCAGCGTACCCGAAGAATTTGGAAAGAAGTACGAAGACGGCCACTACGATAATAGGAATAATCCAGAAGTATTTCGAAGCCCAATTGCTTCTGACCTCAGTCCACGACGTGGAATATTCGGCCGTATTGTAAATAGCCTTAAAATTCTTCATGGCGGCTTCGTAATCGCCGTTTCTATGAGCGGCCTTACCAAGCTGCAAATACGCGATGTCGTAATTGACGTTTCTCTTTAGGATTTCAGTCCAGTCGTCGGTAGCCATATCGTATCTTCTCTCAGCGTCGTTTTCAAGAGCTCCTATGAGAAGATTTCCGTATTCGGTCCGTCTGTAAACCACGAAGTTTCTGCTCTCCGCGTCGAGCGCGAGAAGTTTCGAACCCTGATACACGACGCCTACCGCGCGGCTTAAGTTACCGTTTTGCTTTTCGGATGTTCCAGCGGCAGCGCTCGAAGACATTCCTTTATCTCCGAAAGCGAAGAGAAGATTTCCGTTTTCATCGTATGTATACATACGGCTTCTTCTCTGGTCGAGAACCGTCCAAGTCCCCACGGGACCGATGCCGACGTCCACAAGCTGAGACGCCTGTTCGGCGGGAGCGGTAGGAGCCTTATTAAAGCGAACCTCTCCGGAAGGAGCGTAAATTGCGTTTCGCCTCATTACGTCTTCGCCGGCAGCGTTGAGTTTCTTTACAGGCTGGTTAACGTTCTCCTTTGGAGTAAGGACCGCCGCTTCCTGATCGGCGGCCGCGATGGCCGTGGTAGTTACGTATATAAAATTCTGACTGTCAATAGAGATATTTTTAAGCTCGAGAGAGACGTTGTCGGCTTCCGCCGCAAGCTGTTCCTCAGTTTTAAAGCGTCTGCGGAAAATCTCCCATGCGGAAAGAGTTTTGCTCTGAGCGCCGATAAATCCGAAGAAGTCCGCGTCGTCGTTAATAACTATAACGCCCTGATAGGTGGAACGCGATATTACGAAAATTCTTCCGTAATCGTCGACCGCGCACGCCACCGGCTTATAAAGGGAGCCTTCGTCGAAAAGATTGGATTCCGGCTGCTCTACGATTTTCTTAAAGTTACCGTCCGTATCAAACATAACGATTCGGCTTTTTTCAGTATCGCAGACGTAAATGCTGTCTTCATTCACGAACACGCCGCATGGTCCGGAGAAGGTGTCCCACACTCCGTAGTCGTTGCGGAAGGTGGTGATTTCCTGTTCTACCTTATAGTAGCGGTCCATGATTATAAGTCTGTTATATTTTGAGTCTACGAGATATACCTTAAGATCGGGGCCTACGAATATATCTTCGAACGCCGGCTCATAGGTTTCATTGTCTCCGGTAGGATCGTTAATTCCGGCATACTTGGTATCGACTACCTCGTCCGGCACGTAAACGTCCGGGGAGATTAGCATATTCTCGCCCTTAGTATCGTACGTGTACGTAGTGTACGGAGCGGCGCCTACCGCAGCCGGAAGAACCGTCAGCAATACCAAGGAGAGGAGGAATATTCTTTTTAACGTTTTCATACTTCGCCTCCTTAATCCTTCATACCGCTGGAGCCCATCGTTTCAATGATGTTGCTCTGTGAAATAATAAATACCGCGATAGGAACGATCATTATGAACATAGTGCCGGCCGCCGACACGCCCGTTCTTGCGATCGTACCTTCGGACACCTTTCCGATAGCGTAGTTAAGCGTTTTAAGCTGCTCGCTGTGAATAAGAGTGGTGTTCGACATCTGCCACAAATCCTTAAAGCAGTAAATAATCAGGGTCAGCCAAGCCGGTTTAACCATAGGCATAGCGATAGACCAGAATATTCTGAACTCTCTGGCGCCGTCAAGTCTCGCAGATTCCAATATTTCGGTGGTTACGTTGGAATCCATAAAGTTTTTCATGAGGTAAAGGCCGAGCGACGTAGACCACGCCGGCACGATAACGGCGATATATGTGTCAACCCAATGCAGCTTTGAATATATAATAAACTGAAGGGTAGCCACGATAGCGGGAGTAAACATCAGAGATTTCTGAATGATTTGGAAGAAAAATTTATTTCCCGGGAAGTCGATCTTCGCAAGGGAGTACGCCGCAAGAGACGACAGAACCAGGTTTCCGAAGGTTCCCGCAACGGATATAAACACCGTGTTGAAAATATAGCGGGAGAATGGAACCCAAGAATAGTCCATCAAGCTAAAAAGCGACGCGTAGTTTCCAAGGGTCGGCTTAGAAACAAAGAAGCGGGGAGGAAAGTAGAACAGCTCGTTCAGAGGTTTCAGAGACTGAAGAAAGCTGTATACCATCGGCAGGAACATGAACGCGCCTAAAAGAACCAGGAAAACTGTGATTCCGGCGTCGCCTCCCGAGGATCGGTTCAGTACGACCGTATGATTTCTCGTTCTTAATCTTTTACTCATCGTCACTGACCTACCTTTGAAAGTAATTTATTCACAGCCAGGTTGGCTCCGATCATTACAAGGAACATTAAGAAGGACAAGGCCGCCGAATATCCGACCTCCCATCGGACTCCTCCGTATTCTCCTATATGGTGAGTCACCGTGTATCCAACGTAGTCCTGCGGCGGGTTTCCGGCAAGGTTTGTAACAACGTCTCCAAAACCGAAGGCCCCCGTTATGGACATTACCGCGCCGAACATAAGCTGAGGCTTCATGGAAGGCAGGGTAATATACCAAACCTCCTGCCAGCGGTTTGTGATACCGTCTATGGCGCCGGCCTCAAACAAGCTGCGGTTGATACCCTGAAGACCCGCGATAAACGACAGGAACGAAATACCCAAGGACATCCACAAGGCGACGAGTATACATATAGGAAGTATGTAGCTGGTATTTTTAAGCCAGTTTACGGGAGAATCTATAAAGCCGAGCTTAAGAAGCCAAGCGTTAAGCCAACCGTACCGGTCTCCGGAAAACAGCGTCGACCAGATAAGGTATGTGTTTCCGCCGAGAGACGGAGCATAGAATACGATAACGACGACCGCGCGGACTTTAGGCGGAAGCTCGTTTATGAACCATGCTACGAGGAATGAAAGAACGTATGATATAGGTCCGACCACGACCGCGAATATAAGCGTATTCTTCAAAGCCGTGATGAACAGCTCATCCTCAAGAAACATCTTAACGTAGTTATCCATAAAGACAAACTTAGGCGTTTCAATCATGTTAAACGAGGTAAAGCTGAAGTAGAGAGAAAGAAAGACGGGGATAACAGTGGTCAGGAAGAACAGTATCATAAAGGGCGCCAGCATAAAGTAGCCGACCTTATGTGTGTTCATCATATGGAGAGTCCACTGAGCCTTCGTCATTTCCTTCCTGGAAACAACTTTTGTTTCAGATTTACTTGACATTTGCTCTCTCCTTGTCAGAATTGATCGGTAGCCTCTCCTCGCCGCGTTTTCGGAAGACGAATCCGCGGCGGAAGAGAATCCTTATATAATTAAATGTAGGTTTCAAGCGCGTCGGCCGCGTCTTCGAGGAATTGTATTACCTCTCTGAATTTATCGCCGTCCATGCGCCTCAGCGATTCTATAGCCTCGCGGAGCTTATCTATCTCCGTCGAGGTTATGCTGTCGGTATCGGCTTTATCCATCGCCTCGCGAACAGCTTTAATCGTATCGCCGTCGTCTGCAAGCTCGTCAAGTTTCTCCGACGCCTGACCTAGTCTCTTTTCAGCAAGAGTCTGACCGATCTCAAGAGTTTCAAGTCCAAACTCTTCTCTCTTACGGGAGATCTCCTTGTTTATTTCGTTGATATATCCAAGCATGGTCTCCGCAGGATCCTGACGGTTGTTGTAAGTATTGTTAATTGCGAAGTTAACGTTACGGGTGAGGAAGTAGGAACCGGGGTTCTGTCTGAGGACCTTTACCCATTTCGCCTGCTCCATGAGCTTTTCATATTCTTCATTAGTCCAAGTCAGCTCCTCAATGGCCTCGACGTTAGCGGGGTTTCCCTTCGCGCCTTCGCCGATAAGAGCCGCGTATTCGTTGAAGTAGTCTATCTGGAATTCCTTGCCCGCGTACCACTTCATGAATTCCCACGCCATATCTTCGTTCCTGCATCCGCGAAGCATGCATACGGCGTCGGCAGAGCCGATGATCGAACGGTCTATCGTGCCGTCGTCCTTCATAGTGCCGGGGATCAAATCAAATGACCACAGACCTGCGATCTCGCTTGAGAATACTTGGAACTGGTTGTAGTTTGTCATATATTGACCGAGAACTATAGGAGTTTCGCCCGTTCTGAATCGGTTGGACGCGTCCGCAACAAGCGGCAGCGAATACTGAGTAAACATATTCATCATAATCTCGAAAGATTCGAGAGCTACGTTTGAATCGAAGTTTACGCGCATTCCGTCGTCCGCCCAGAAGTCTCCGCCTCTCTGATACGTAATAGAACCGAACGTCGCCATATCGGCCGTCATACAGATTTCCATGTTGCTGAACTGAAGGACGGGCACCAAGGAAAGCAGATCGTCCCAAGTCTGAGGAATTTCCATATCGAGCTGAGCCAGAATATCCTTGCGGTAGAACATCATAGGCCATTCAGCTTTGACTGGAATGCCGTAAGACTTGTCGACATATTTTCCGTTTTCATCCGGAGCTGAAAGAGTTACGGCTTCAAACGCGGTGGGCACTATCTGATCGACAAGCTCGTCGAAGCCCTCGCGCTGGCTTACCGGAAGAACCGCGCCTCTGATCGCGTAGTCGTTAATCGATCCGGCCGAGCTGGTCGTAGCCGTATTGGTGGAGATAGCTCCGTTGGTAGTCGTAATACCGTCGAGAGCCACGTCCGGACCTATGTTTGCAAGTATAGCGGGAAGCAACGTGTTGTTATCGACGATCTTCATAGTGACCGCCGTCTTATAGTCTACAGAGAACCGGTTGTCTATAATGTTTTTGATGATCTGCGACTGATCTCGTCCCGCGCTGGTCCAAACCTCGAGTTCGCCGTTTGTTTCAGTATCGTTTTCCGTTACCGAAAGAGCGTTATAATCAACAAAGAAGCTTGCGAAGAACTTTTTGATTTCATACCAAAGCCTAGCAAAGAAATTCGCTTCGGCCTTGGGAATATCTCCATCTATGGATTGAACGTTTATATAGTCGATGTCAAGCCCCTGAGACCGCATAGACGATATCCACGAAGACAGCGTTCCGAGATAGGTCTTGAGCTGTTCCAGATTCTTTGCAACCTGTCTCTCGTCCGTTCCCATCCTGTTTAGGATTTCCGCAATCTGTTCGATAGTCGTAGTATTCTCGCTACGGCCTCCGCCGACTTCTTCCATATATTTAACCACGTCGTAAAGCTCGTCGGACTGAGCCTTCAGATCGCGGATTACGTCGGGCATTACTCTTGAGAATCCGTAGTCCCGATATTCGTCCGGAACCGCGCCGGTCAGACGTACGATTGAAAGATAGTCGTCGTTGATCGCCGTCTGCACCGCGCTGAGGCGGCGAAGCACTTCCGCCATTTTGCCGATCGTAATCTCAAGACGAATAGTGTGGCTTCCTTCGGAAAGATAGAACTGAAGCTCCTGCTCGCCGTCGGTAGCGTTCTTCGTCTGCCACTCGTCGCCGTAATCAAACTGAAGAGCCCCGGCCTCCGCGTATGGAAGCTCGCCGTCGATGTACAACGCGCGGGAAGTATACATACCGCCCTTATAATCCTGTTTATAGCGGAACATGAACGTATAAAGTCCCGCCTTTTCCACATCAAATTGATATTCAACCCACATACCGGGATCAGACCAATATCCGTTTCCGATAATGTTCATCACCGTATACGTCGCGTTCTGAGGTTCCGTCTTCACGGAGATTTTATCGGTAGTAGGATATATCTGATAGTCGGACGTAGCGCTCGGGGTTTCCGCGTCGATATGAATTACCTCGTCGGTAGGCGCGTATCCCTTCTGTTCATACTCCTTCTTTACCTCTTCGTAGGTCTTCGGAGCCTCGTAAGGATACAATTCCATATCCGCCAGAACAACTTCCTCGCGCACCGACTCTATGGTCACCGTATTCTCGCCCTCTTCAAAGTAGAAGAGGAAGGGCTCGGTATAAAGTCCGTCGGGATCGGCAAACACATATTGCTGCCAAGTGTCGATCGCGTTTATATCGGGGCGAACCTCGTTGCCGGCGAGATCCTTGCGGAAAGGTCGCTCGCCTTCGGCTACGTCTTCGTATTCGTTATACCACGTCTTTTTCAGACGGAGGTATCTCGCCTCGGCAAAGGGAACCTTACCGTTTATGTAGAAAGTTCTCTCCACCGACATCGCTCTGTCGCTCGTAGCGCAATAGTTAAGTCTGATAGCGTACAGCGCCGTTTTGGGCACGTTTATATTTAATGTAACTTTTCCTGAAGCTCCGGTCTTTAGCAGCGCTCCGCTCTTACCGTTATATTCCGAGAGAATCTCCGCATAATTCTCCGTCGTCTCGCCTTCGTCAAAGTCGGTCATGTCAACCTTTACTACGTCGGTCGCCTCCGGGGTATTGCCGTAAAGACGCATATACTCGCCGTATTTTCTCGTCGCCAGGATCTCCTTAACGTTCTGCAGCGAGGTTGATCCGGCAGAGCCCTGTCCCGCCGTTCCGCCGCCGGCGGTTTCCGCGCCGCTTGCAGCCATAGTAAATCCGCTGCTAAGCGTAAGCATAGCAAGGAGCAAGGATAGGATCTTCCGACTCTTCTTTTTGCTCATAGAACTTCTCCGTTCCGCGCCGACGCCCCTGTCCGACGAGGTCTTTTTCGACGCTGAAATTTAATAGTTTAAGAGTGCGCCCACTCAAAGCGCCGGCGTTTAATAACCGGCGTCAAGGAGGAAGCCGCGTCCTGCGCTTGGCAGGAGAGCGCATCTTATATATTTATTATAGTAATAATAGCATAAGAGATTCGAAAAGTCAAGCGCCGCCGATATTATTCGACAAGCGTATGCTCAACCAAAAAAGATCAAAACCGCCTGTTTTAACCATCGGAGAATCGCGACTTGCCGAGGCGGAAAAGGAAAACAAATTTTCGCTTTTTTTCGATCTTATGAACGAATTATAAATTGCTAAAAAAACTATATCTATATTTATTGTCAAAAGCGTTTTTTTATCCCAATATATTGCGAAAAAAGCAACTTGCGCCGCGGCGTCGGGACATATTTTATTTTTTTATCCTAAAATTGCGTATTTTTCGGACTTCAAATTCCGCACAAAAGTTCTCCGCAAATATTTGTGCAAAGCGCCCAAAATTTCAAGCGAAATTTCTACACCCTCACAATTCATCCAAAGGCTCAGGCAATATTAGTCTCCGACTGGTCCAAAGGCGCCAATAGACGGCGGACAAAGAGTATCCGCAGAATAAATGAACATCAAATTTCAAACCCTAATTTTCCCGCCTCCGCTTGACAAATTTTGACCCCGTATTTATAATAATAGTATCCGTATATTTTTACTTGAAAGGTAAGATTTTATGTATTACATAGGCGTAGATCTTGGCGGTACGAATATCGCCGTCGGAATCGTTGACGAGGACTGCAAAATAGTAAAAAAAGGCAGCGTCCCTACAAAACCTGAAAGAGGAGCGGACGCTATCGTCGCGGACATGGCTTCTCTGGCTAAAAAACTCCTTGCCGAAGTCGGCGTCGACATAAAGGACGTAGCTTCCGTGGGCGTCGCGACTCCAGGTACGGCCGATACTGACCGCGGCGTCGTCGTATACGCGAACAATATTCCGTTTTCAGACTATCCGCTCGCAAGCAAGCTTTCGTCTCTTCTCGGAGGAATCCCCGCGTATATTGAAAACGACGCTAACGCGGCGGCTAAAGCGGAGGCGTTCGCAGGAGTGGCTAAAGGAGCGCCTTATTCCGTTATGATTACTCTGGGCACAGGCCTCGGCGGCGGTATCGTAATAAACGGGAAAGTATATTCCGGTTTCAACTACGCCGGCGCTGAGCTCGGTCACATCGTAATAGAGAAGGACGGCCGTCAATGCTCCTGCGGCAGACGCGGGTGCTGGGAGGCTTACAGTTCGGCGACCGGACTTGTAAACATCACCAAGGACAGAGTAGCCGAAGCTATGGCAGCCGGAAGAAAATCCTCAATCTATGAAAAGATCGACGGGGACGTATCGAACTGCGGGGCTCGCACCGCTTTTTCCGCTATGAAAGAAGGGGACGCGCTGGGAGCCGAGATTGTCGACGAGTACATCAGCTATCTCGCATGCGGCATAGTAAACGTAATTAACATATTCCAGCCCAACGTGCTGTCCATAGGCGGCGGTATTTGCGGCGAGGGCGAATATTTGACTAAGCCTCTTATTAAAAAAGTATTTGACGAAACATACTCGAGAGAAGGAACTCCTCGCACTGAAATTAAAATCGCCAGCCTCGGCAACGACGCGGGCATTATCGGCGCGGCTGTTCTCGGAAGATAAGCTATATTCAGGTCCCAGGGGAGGCCGTCGCTTTAAGCGGCGGCCTTTGTATTATAGCGCGTCCGCTAAAAGCTTGCTTTTGAAGTATATTTTTATATTTTTGAACTTTGTATGCCGAGAGCGGCGTTTACTCCAAGCTTTTTCTTGAAAAAGCCGAGCGGCGCCGAAATGAATAACGTCGCAACCTCTCGCTTTTTTCTTTATTTTCAAAATATTGTTGCATACCGCCGCGTGATTATATATAATATATATAGTTATAAATAGATTTTTCCGAAAGGCGTATCGTATGAGATCAAATAAACCCGCCGATACATTATTTTCCGGCGCCGCCGTAGCTCTTATCGGAGCCGGAGTGTCAAATATTCCCCTCGTTCCATTCATAATTTCTCTCGGCGGAGTCGTTACGGTCAGAGAGAGAAAAACCGAATCCGAGCTTGGAGCGCGCGCGGATGAAATTCGCGATGCAGGCGCGCGCCTGATTACCGGAGAAGACTATCTCAAAGACCTCTGCGAAGACGTAATAATTCGTTCGCCCGGCATACGCCCCGATATACCGGAATTTTGCGAAGCGAGAGCTCGCGGCAGTCTTATTACATCCGAAATGGAGCTTTTTCTTGAAAATGCGCCGTGTCCTGTTTACGCCGTAACCGGCAGCGACGGGAAATCAACGACTACGACGATTCTCTCCATGCTGCTTGCTCCGGAAGGCAAGTCTTATCTTGGAGGCAATATCGGCGAACCTCTGCTTCACAAAATTTCCATAATGACGAAATCAGACGCCGCGGCGGTAGAGCTATCCTCATTCCAGCTCATGGAAGCTGATTCCACGGTTAAAGCGGCCGTAATCACAAACGTAACCCCCAATCATCTTAACTGGCACGCCGGCATGGAGGAATATATTGCGGCGAAGAAAAACATTCTCCGCAAAGCGGAGCGCGCGACGCTTAACCTTGACAACGCGGAGACTCGGGCCATGGCCGAAGAGCTTATCTCCGAAGGAAAAAAAGTTTCCCTTTTCTCTCTTTCACCGTTTTCTTATATGGGCGAAGAGCGAGCTTTTTTCCGCTCCGACAACGGCAAAAACGTAATTGTGCGCGACAAAGATGGAGAGCGCGAGCTGCTCAAAATATCCGACGTACGGCTGCCAGGCCTACACAATATAGCCAACTACATGGCGGCCTCGGGAGCGGCTTGGGATCTTACGTCGCCCGAACGGATACGCCGCGTCGCTTCCTCCTTCGGAGGAGTAAAGCACCGTCTTCAGCTCGTAGCGGAAAAGAACGGAATACGCTGCTATAATAGCTCGATAGACTCGTCGCCTACCCGAACGGCGGCGGCTCTTTCAGCGCTCAGCGACACGTCTCCGGAACGGAAAATCGTTATTATTTGCGGAGGATACGACAAAAACATTCCGTTCGAGCCGCTTGCGGAAGCCGTATACTCATGCGCATGCGTAAAAACCGTCGTCCTTACGGGCGCGACCGAGCCCAAAATACGAGAAGCTCTAAATTCCTGCCCGCAAAGAGCTGAGCGAAACGATATTAAAATTATATCCGAACCAGATTTCGATCTCGCCGTTTCTACCGCTCTTTCGGAGGCCCAAAGCGGAGACAGCGTCCTTCTTTCTCCCGCCTGCGCCTCCTTCGACGCTTTCCCAAACTTTGAGGTTCGCGGCGATCGATTTACGGATCTCGTTACTCGATAGCCCTTAACTTTCTAAACTTATTGATTATGCGCCGGAATATCCGACGCAGGGAGGAGCAATATGAATTACGTATCTCTTCTGCGTCGGATGATATCCGTCGTATCCGTATCCGGGTGCGAAAAGTCCGCCGCAAAAATTTTGATTCCGCTCTTTGAGAAACTCTTCGACGAAGCCTATGTAGATCCCGTAGGAAATATAATTTTAAGAAAATACGCGACAAACCGTAGATTGCCGACAGTTATGCTGGACGCTCATATAGACGAGGTAGGGTTTAGAGTAAAAAAAATTTTCGACGGAGGATTTTTGTCGTTAGCGCCGGTAGGAGGAATAGACGCGCTTCTTTTGCCCGCGTCTGAGGTTACGATCCACGGTAAAGAAGACCTGTTCGGCGTTTTTGGCGTAACTCCGCCTCATTTAGCAAAACCAGGGGACGCGGACAAGCTCCCGAGCATAGATTCTCTCTTCATAGACACGGGATATGAAAAAGAAACCCTTGAACGGCTGGTATCAATAGGAGACCCGGTTACTTACAGAGGAGAAATACGAGAGCTGCAGAAAAACCGTATATCCGGCAGAGCTTTCGACGATAAGGCGTGCGCCACCGCCATCGTATGCGCCGTCTTGGAAGTTCCGAGAGATAAGCTTGCGTACAACGTCGCGATCACGCTGTCTTCCCGTGAAGAAGTGGGAGGAGGCGGAGCGGCGTGCGCCGCCGCGCGGCTAAAACCGGATTTTGCAATCGTTACCGACGTAAATTTCGCTCGAGCGCCCGGAGTTCCTGAAAACGAAAGCGCGCCCATAGGCGAAGGACCCATGATCTCTGTTTCGGCGGTAACGGACGGAGGTCTGACGGATAAAGTAATTTCAATAGCAAAGAGCCTCGGCATATCCGTTTCCCCGGTAGTAGAATCGTCGAGCACAGGTACGAACGCAACCGGAGTTTATATCGCCGGCGAAGGAACCCCGTGCGCGGTAATCAGTCTGCCTCTCGCCGGAATGCACGGCGCGACGGAAACTATAAGTCTGTCGGACGTTAAAAACTTTGTCGCTCTTATAAGCGAGATAATATCAGATTCGACCGTACTTTCGTCGATATCCAACTCCCCGGAAAATATAGGAGAAATAGTTCCGGATCCTACGGCGGCGCGAGGGGTCGAGCTGTTAAAGGAACTGTGCGGATACGTCGCTCCCTCGGGCCGCGAAGGAACCGTCGCCCGCAGAATCGCGGAAATAGTCTCCCCGTATGCGGACGAAATAAATATTCATCCCGACGGCAGCGTAATCGCGCGTATCAAAGGTCGTGAAAAAGGAGGAACCGCGCTTATGCTGTCGGCGCACATGGACGAAGTAGGATTCATGGTGAAATCCGTCGAAGACAGCGGACTTTTAAAAATGGCGAAAATATCCGTATCAGATCCGAAAGTACTCGCAGGAAGAAGGGTAGTTATAGACGGTATCGGAGGAATTATAAACGGATACGTAGGATTCGCGCCGGTTCATATGACTAAAGGCAAAGAGCTTCCTTCATACGACGATTTATATATCGATATAGGCGCGTCTTCGAAAGAAGAAGCCCAGGCCGTCTGCCCGCCGGGTTCATATGGAACCTTCGATTCCGACTTTATACGTTTCGGAGAGTCCGGACGATCGCTGAAGGGAAGAGCTATCGACGACCGCCTTGGATGCGCCGTAATGTGCGATATTGCGCGCAGAATGAAAGATGAAAATATTCGCTCCTCCGGAGACGTATATTTCGCCTTTACTTGCAGAGAAGAATTAGGACTGTCGGGAGCCGTTACCGCAGCTCGAAGAATACGTCCGGATTTAGCTTTGATATTCGAATCTACCGCGGTAGCGGACGTACTCTCTTCTCCGGAAACGTCTAAGGTCGCGGCGCAGGGCGAAGGCGGCGTTTTATCGATATTAGACCGTTCCTCCGTATACGACGCCGATTTAACTGCAACGCTCTTTGAGCTGGCGAAAATAAATGGGATTCCATGCCAAATTAAAAAATTCGTATCCGGCGGAAACGACGCGGGGCATATACGCCGAGCCTGCGGCGGAACTCGCTGCGCCGCGCTATCCGCTCCGTCTAGGTACATTCATACGGCGTCCAACGTAATCCGCGAATCGGATTTTCTCGCCATAGAGGAGCTTGCGTGGGAATTTATTAAATCCTTATAAAAAACGTTCACGCTCTCGTCCTGAAAGGAAATAGGACAAAGAAAATATTTAATCGCTCTCTCATAAGGCTGAGTTTAATAAACGCCGTCGGCGCTCCAAAAACAAAATTTAACTTAGTCGTTCAATGCTTAGCGCAATGCTCCCGCCATGCATTACAGATAAAATTTGTATTTCACTCGGAGGAATTCATCATGGAAGAAAAAAACAAAAGAAAAATCGAAGTAGTCATCGCAGGAATAACGATGTCTCTCGTTACGGACGAAAGCGATTCGTTCGTCAATACTGTGGTGAAGCGAATGGACGAGTCTATGTCGGCTCTTCTGAACCGAAGCGTAAAACGCTCTCAGCTCGACGCCGCTATGCTCTGCGCCATCGATTTCTGCGGAGATAAAATATCGGCTGAAAAAAAGGTGCGTAATCTTGAAGCGCAAATATCCTTATACGACGTAAATATGCGCCGACTCAGAGACGAGAATCACGCCCTGAGAAAACGACTCGAAGAATACGACGACGCCCCGTCTTTGCCGGAAAAGACGGCGAACCCAATAAACAAAGTCGCCGAAGGAGAACAAATCTCCATAGGAGCCGAAGAAAACGACAAAGCTAATCAAGCGGCAGAAAGTTCAAAACAGCCGTCTTCTATGGAAAAATCAGGGGCTTCCCGCGAAGATAAAATTAAAATGATTGAAGACATACTCAAAAAATAATGAAAAGCGATCAAAAATTTTTCCTCCCGCCGCTGCCGGAGCTTCTCGCTCCCGCCGGCTCTCATGAAGCGCTGTCCGCAGCTATAGAAGCGGGCGCGGACGCGATTTATTTCGGCGGAACGGAGTTTTCAAATCGAATGAGGGCGAAAAACTTTGACGAAACCGGGATTAAAGACGCAATACGCCTGTGCAGTGCCTATTCCATAGCGTCGCACGTCGCCATAAACACTCGGCTGAGAGACCGCGAACTTCCGCGCGCCCTGGAATTCGCCGCAGAATTATACGAGGCCGGAGCGGACGCCTTTATAGTGGCGGATCTCGGTCTTGCGGCCCTTATTAAAAGAGAACTGCCCGACGTATCGCTTCACGCCAGCACGCAGCTTACCGGAACGACTCCGGGCGACGCCGAGATTCTAAAGTCATTTGGATTCGAGCGTATGGTTTGTCCCAGAGAGCTCTCATTTGATGAATTACGCCGCCTCGCGCGTTCCTCTTTCATAAGCATAGAGGCTTTTGTTCACGGAGCTCACTGCGCGTCCGTATCGGGGCAGTGTCTTATGAGCTGGGCGATGGGCGGAAGAAGCGGAAACCGAGGCGAATGCGCTCAACCGTGCAGACTGCCGTTTGAAATTGGAAAAAATCGAGCCTATCCTTGTCGGGAAAAATTTCTTATGCGCGACGGTAAGCCAAAACCAATCGAAGCCGGGATGGCTGGACACGTAGTTTCAACAAACAAACGCGGCTCGTTTGGAAAAAGGTCTTTATCCGATAAAAAAACGACCTATCCTCTTAGCCTAAAAGATATGTGTCTCGCTTCCCATATACCGGAGCTCATCGAAACGGGCGTCGCCTCCCTGAAAATTGAAGGACGACTTAAAAGTCCCGACTATGTATACGGCGTTACGAAAATATATCGAAGACTTCTTGACGAAAGGCGCGCCGCCAATATGGACGAGCTTCAGGAGCTCGAAGCTATTTTCTCCCGAGGCGGTTTTACGGACGGATATTTTACCGCCGATTATAGCCTTATGTGCGGAACCAGAGACGAAAACGCTCCTCCTGCTCCGGTAAAATTTACGTCTCTGAGTAAAAAAATACCGTTGACTATGTCGGCGCATATAAAAACGGGCGAACCCGCCTCCCTCGCCGTTACTAAAAAGTATGAAACAGGATATATATCAAAGTCAAAGGAAAGACAAACGACGATTCACGCAGAGGGAGACGTTCCGGAAAAAGCGAAAACTATTCCGCTTACGGAAGATTTGTTGTACCGGGGATTATCAAAACTGGGTTCCACTCCGTACGCGCTTGACAGGGCGGATCTGGCGGCGGTCATTGAAGACGGCCCATGGATGACCGCGGCGCAGATTAACGAGCTTCGCCGGCGCGCGATATCTGAATTAGACGGTACAGGCGTCAGGAAGAGAGCATACGTCGACTCAAACTTTAAAGGACTTGATTTCATATCCTTCAAGGATACGGACACGGACGCGGGCTCAATCAGCATCGGAGAAAATGAATCCTCTGAAAACAATACCGGAATACAGGGATATACCCGCTACGCTCTTTTTCGGCGGCACGATCAGATACCCGACGCGGCGACCGATTATTTCGACGTTATGTTCTTACCCTATTCAGAACTCCCGAAAAGTTTAAACCCAAAGGACAGGCTTGCTCTGGCTATGGATCCGTTTTCGGCAGACGACGCTGAAACGGAAAAAACTCTGTCAGATTACGCGTCGGGAGGGGGAACCATAGCGCTTGTTTCAACCATGGCTCAGCTTGCCGCCGCACGCCGTATTGGAATATCCGCCGTCGCGTCTTTTCGGTTTAACTTGACAAACACGGTTTCGGCAGCGGCAGCGGCTTCTCTAGGAGCGGACGCTATTACGCTTTCTCCGGAGCTGCCTACCGCTGCAATGAGCGGAATAGCTTTGAGTATCAAAGAAATTTTTCCTAACCTTACCGCGGCGCTTTCAGCGGTAGTATATGGAAAACTTCCTCTTATGCTCCTGAGAAGATGCGTGCTTGGATCGACGAACGATCGGTTTGCATCTAAAATGTATTTAAATCTTGAATGCAGACGCGCAAAATTTGATCTAAAACGCGACGACTTTGCCGGAGAGAACGGACGATGCGGCAGACCGGGAGGAGCCGAAAACTGTCCCGTAGGCGAGCTAATCGACAGAAAGGGAACAAAATTTCCCGTAATTCCAATAGGAAAATGCATGAACGAAGTGGTGAACTCCTGTCCTATATGGAGCGCGGACAGCGTCTTCGTCGATGGTTTGGACGCAGGATTCTTTATATTTACGGACGAATACAAAAACGAAGTTAAAAACGTGGTAACCTCCTACATAGAAAAACTTCCACCCGCTCCCACTGTAAACGGATCCGGAAGAAAAGTCAGACGAATGTAGTCTTTAACTTTCTCCATGCAATTTTCAAATCTCAAGTTTATAAATTAGAAAGAATTTCAAATGAAAACAATTATAAAAATTAAGCGGCTTAGAGAAAACGCCAAAATTCCCTCCTACGCTACCGAAGGTTCCGCCGGAGCGGATCTGGCCTCCGCAGCCGACGAACCGATCGTAATTCCCGCGGGGGGACGCGCGCTGATTCCAACGGGAATCGCCGCGGAGGCGTCTTGTCAGGACCCGTCATGTGGAGCAGATTGCGGAGCCGCGCTCATGATATACGCGCGCAGCGGTCTCGCCTCAAAGTACGGAATTGCTCTCGCCAACGGGGTAGGAGTGGTCGACTCAGATTACAGAGGTGAAATTCTTGTGTCTTTGGTTAATCTTTCCGACAAAGAATACGCAGTCTCTCCGGGAGAGCGTATAGCACAGCTTGTAGTAACCCCGGTTATTCGCGCCGTTTTTGAGGAAGCGGATAATCTCGACGGCACAGATCGAGGCGCCGGAGGCTTCGGCAGCACAGGGAAAGCATAATTCTTAGCTTTTGCTGGAATATCTCCTACTGCTTAAAAGGCTATATTTATATTTCTACTATTTTATTTCGCTAAACGATTACGACGGCGATTCTCTTTGTTTTACCTTTAATTAAAGATTAAAACTATATAAAATTAAACAAACTAAGCAAAGGCATGGTCATAATATGAAAACCGGTTTTTGGACAAATCTTTTTCTTATTCTTATAGGCGTAGTTCTCGGCACTATGGTCGCGCATTTCGCCGGCGGTTCTCCTTATTTTTCATGGCTCGCATTTGGACTAAAATTTGGCACGACGTCTCCCGTCTCAGTAGATTTAGGAGTCGTGTCTTTTACATTTGGAGCGTCCGTAGATCTATCCGTCGCCGTTATAATACTGACGGCCCTTTCGCTCCTCATAGGCAAGTTCATCATTTACAGAAGATAACTAATCCGTTTACTATCATTCGCTTAATTACGACGCTCGGGAAGGAATGCGTATTTTACATCAAATGAACAAACCAAGAATAATTCTCGCTTCCGCCTCTCCGAGACGGGACGAGCTGCTTAATATTATCGGGCTTAGCCATGAAATTCTCGTAACCGGCGCGGACGAAGAGTCAATCTTTAATCCGCCTGCGGGAGCAAACTATTCCCCGGCGGAATGGCGCGCGCTGTCAGCCTCTCAAGCCAAAGCCGAAGCGGCGGAAAAAGCTGTTTTCGCAGGCGATACGAACTCAAAAAAAAGAGACGCTGAAACAATAATCATAGCCGCCGATACTGTGGTCTCGCCTTCTCTGGACGGAAGCCGTGCATTTGGCAAGCCATGCGGAGCCGACGACGCCGTCCAAATGCTTTCGGAACTGTCCGGAACAGAACACGTCGTCATAGGAGGTATTACAGTCTCGAACGGTATACGCAGAATTTCAAAATGCGTAAGCACTTTAGTCCGCATGAAAAAATTAACCTTAGAGGATATTTACTCCTATATAGATACTAAAGAGCCGTTTGGAAAAGCCGGAGCCTACGCCGTTCAGGGAATAGGCTCGCTCTTCGTTGAATCGATAAAAGGAGATTATGCTAACGTAGTTGGGCTCTCAGTATCTGTTCTTCGGGACATACTTAAATTTGACTTTTCGGTGAAAATGTTGTAAAATAGACGATATTGAAATTTTTTGGAAAACAGGCGGAGTCACATAATTTTGACGCCGTCGGAAATGGTTTCGATAAAGATAAATCAGATCTATAAATTTGAAAGATATAAATTAAAGCGATAATATAAAAAGGCAAGGTATTGAATGAAAAATATAGGAATAGATTTGGGAACGGCGAACACGCTCGTATACCTGAAAGGCAAGGGAATCGTAATGCGCGAGCCGTCCGTAGTCGCTATAGATAAGAGAGGCCGGCACGTGGTAGCCGTAGGCAACGAAGCTAAAATGATGCTTGGTAAAACGCCAGGATCTATAACGGCTATGCGCCCGTTGAAGGACGGAGTTATCGCAGAATTTGACGCTACGGCTGAAATGCTGCGCCATTTTTTCAAAAGGGTTGCCGGGAACACTATTATGAGTCGCCCAAAGGTAATTATATGCATTCCGTACGGAGTTACGGAAGTAGAAAAGCGCGCCGTGGAAGACGTAACGCTTGAAGCTGGGGCTCAATCGGTCGCTCTAATTGAAGAGCCGTTTGCAGCGGCCATCGGCAGCGGACTTCGGGTAGAAGACGCGCGAGGATCAATGATAGTAGATATTGGCGGAGGAACTACCGAGGTCGCCGTACTCTCTCTGGGAGGCATAGTTCTTTCAACGTCTATACGGACTGCCGGGGACGAACTTGACGCGGCGATTTCCGCTTATATAAAGAAAAAGTACAACGTACTGATCGGCGAGGTTACGGCTGAAAACCTGAAAAAAAGCATTGGAGCCGTTCATCCTTCCATTGACAGAGGATTTATGGAAGTGCGGGGACGAAATATGCTCAACGGTCTGCCGGCTATTATAAACGTGTCTTCGAGAGAAATATCCGAGGCGATGTCGGACGAAATTCGGGCTATTCTCGACGGAATCAAGACTACTCTTGAAAACACTCCGCCGGAGTTGTCGTCGGATATTTATGATTCCGGTATCGTACTATCCGGCGGCGGCGCGCTCCTTCCGGGAATCGACATGATGGTTGCGCGCGCCACAGGCATACGCACGTATGTCGCTAAGAATCCGCTAGATTGCGTCGTCTACGGAATTGGACGTGTAATTGAAAGCGTAGGCGATCTGGGAGGAGTCGTCAATTTTCGGGCAAGATAAAAAATACGTATACATCTCTAAACCATTTAGTTAAAAATGAGATGTATACGCATTTTTTATTTGCGATTTGATTTACATTGAGACTGGCTTTTGTGTAAAGAATAAACTAAATATCTTTAATCTTTATTGACGCAAGATTAAAGCAAAACGGCGTAATCTTTTTTTGTGAAAAAAATTAATCAAAAAAGCTTTGCGGCGGCAAAAGGCCCGCGCGGGATTTATGTTTGTAAGCTGCCAATAAATATAAGCGAACCCCGTCCGACGTCTCTTGAAATGAATTTTTCTACAGGTAGGCTTTCGTTTCTTTAAAATAAAGATTTTACGCCGCTTATATGTTGGGAAGTTGACATTGATGACGTTTAGAGTAGACTATAGTTTATTATGATTATATAAACATAGGCATACATATAACTCAACGTATTGATTTTAAAATTTATATTCCTGCTGTTAAGAGCAAATAAGTAGTTTATTTATTTGGTTATGCTTATATGCCTTTGATACAAAATTTTATTTTAGCTCTTTTTAATATAAATAGGGCGACTGTAGCGCGACTTTATTCATGATTTTTAAGTTTTTAAACCACCCCTTATCCGTTTGAGAGCTGCCGATCAAAAAGCGAATAATAAGCAGATTTATTGTATTAACCCTACAATGCGTGGTGAACTTTTGCAATCGTAAGGACTATCGTTCTATTTTGTTTTATACCTTGAAATAGACTAGAAAATGTTATATTATTATAATTACTGAGCCTAACTAAAAAGGAGCCGTGATAGAAATGTGTTTGGAATGTTATACAAATCAAAGCCGGGCAACCCCATTGCTAAATCCAACCGATTGTTTAAAAAATCACACACAATATATATGCGGAACTTGCGGACGCTGTATTTGTATTGAGCGTGACCCAAAACGTGGGTTGCAACGATGGAATTTTCCGTTCAAATTATTGGAAATTGCAAAGTTATACTTGCGTACAACTGATTACACAATGAAAAAATCGTGCGGCGTTTATGAGATAAAAAATGAAACTGGAAGGATTTCATACAAAATTTTTGCAAACTCTGAGGATTTCTACTTGTTTTTACAGAAAAATAGTGGTAAAACGTGCGAGCGTATGGCTCCAGTTTTTACATTTGGGGAATACAAAGAATACGAAAAGACGCAAGTAAAAAAATTGACAGATGATGAGATAACAAAGTATATAGCGGAACGGTAAATTATAAGGGTAGCGTATGCAATTTCATACGCTTGGTCCGTCATAGTATTCGTATATTACGCTGTTTGAATAAAAAAGCAACCGCAACGCAAGGCTAATAATTGATTTAAGCTATGAAACTTTCTGCTATTTCCCAATGCATTGATTTCATTTAAAAAATCAATTTTTATCGACTTTAACATCCGAAATTCATCCGCACGATTCACAAGGCGTCTTTCTCTTTCATTTTTCGTCTGAACATTCCACTATTCCACGTCTCCTTTCAGCCTTTTTTGCAGTCGGGAAATGCTATTATATATTATAGACAATAACAAAGATATCGCGCCGACTATAAATTTATAACGGCAGAAGGAGATTTTATTATGAATCACGCAGAGCTCTCAATATTTCCTGTTTTAGGACAGGCTATCGTTCAGATTCCTACGTCGCAGATCGTGCCTAATCCAGCGCAGCCAAGACGAATATTTGCCGACAGCGCTCTTGCATCTCTGTCGGACAGCATTCGCCGCCACGGCGTAATAGAGCCTTTGCTTGTTCGAAAAATTGAGGGAGGATACGAACTTATCGCAGGAGAGAGAAGACTACGGGCGTCTTCAGCAGCGGGTCTTGAAACAGTACCTTGCATAATTCGCGACGACGATCCCAAAAGCTCCGCAGAACTTGCAATAATTGAAAATCTGCAACGGGAAGACCTTAATGTTTTTGAAGAAGCAGAGGCGATACGCTCTCTTATTTCAACCTGTTCTATGACTCAGGAAGCCGCCGCCGCTCGTTTATCTTGCAGTCAATCCTATGTAGCCAACAAGCTTCGTTTGTTAAAACTGCCGACGGAGCAAAGAGAGGCGATACTTGCAGCCGGGTTAACTGAACGTCATGCGCGTACTCTTCTTCGCATTTCAGACGACAATGAACGCGCGGAAGCATTAGCTACAATTATTCGCCGAGGTTTAAACGTCGCCTCAACCGAAGAATTTATAGAAAAGCTGCTTTGCGACAAAGCCCGCCAAAAAACAGAAGAAAGGGCTGAGAAGTTTGGAAGAGAGGCAAAACGAAAAATGCTCTCCCGCGATATGCGTTTATTTTATAATTCAATAGACCGTGCCGTCCGTTCAGTTAAAGACCTTGGATTTAACGTAGAAAGCGACCGACGCTCAACTGACAGGGGAACGGAAATATGCATTTTAATTCATGAAGCTTAATAATTCTTTCTCAGGACGCGTAATTGTTTCACGTGAAACAATTACGCGTCTTTAATTTGCATATAACTTAGTAAGTTTTTCTGCAAAAACATAACGATTATTTATAATTTTCTTTTAGTCAAATTAAACGCGGCAATATAACGCATATGTTTCACGTGAAACATTCGATTTATTTTTATTATATTATTGAAGCCTGTTCCGTAATGTGGTATAATAAACGCGGAAACATTACTTCGTAAGTTTTTGCGGCTTCGCCGCACCCGCGCCGAGCGCGGCCGCATAATTGACGGCTTCGCAAAAACGTCCTTGCAAGCAAACATTTTTGCTTCATGGTATAAATACAAATAAATCTAAATGCGTATGCTTTGACGACTTGCGAAAAAGGGCAAAGTGTTAAAAAGCAGAATAAACAAAAAAACAAATTTTAAGTAAAGGCGTCATAAATATGCCAAACAAACCATATGTTATTGCTTTCGCCAACCAAAAAGGCGGAGTTGGAAAGACGACGTCCGCCGTTAATATAGCTTCTATTGTTGCTGAAGAAGGCTATAAGGTACTTATGTTAGACTGTGATCCGCAGGGAAATACAACGAGCGGATTCGGCATTAACAAAAAAAAGCTTACACGGACCATGTACGACGTGCTCATTGAGGAAATTCGTCCGGACGAAGCCATTATCTCGACAAAATTCAAAAACTTATCTATCGTTCCGGCTACTATAAATCTCGCAGGTTCCGAATTTGATTTGATCGGCGAAGAAAAAAGAGAAAAACGAATTTCTAATTTTGTGAAAAAATTAGGCGACGACTTCGACTATGTAATGATAGATTGTCCGCCGTCTCTCGGTATGCTTACTGTGAACGCGCTCACATCTGCCGACGGGGTAATAATTCCTATGCAATGCGAATATTATGCCCTTGAGGGATTATCTCAGCTCATGATTTCAATAAAAAAGGTGAAGGAACGCTACAATCCCGATTTAAGAATAACCGGTATTCTTGTAACCATGCACAACGGAAGGCTTAATTTATCCTCGCAAGTGCTTGCCGAGATAAAAAGATATTACGCAGACAAGCTATTTCCGACTGTTATACCGAGAAATGTAACTCTTTCGGAAGCTCCTGGCTTCGGCGAACCAATTAATTATCACGACAGATATTCAAAAGGGTGTCTTGCATACCGCACGGTAGCTAAAGAACTTATACGCAGAACTATCGGATAGTTTTTCAGAAAAACAATTTTTTGAGAAAGAATAAATTCATGCTCAAACCTGCGTCACAAAATATTATTATATCTTTTAGTTTGTAAGGTTTATTGCAAGCGGCGGTCAATGCGTAATTTTACGCAGCTTGCAAATAATAATTACAGTATAGCATCTCCCGTCTGCTTTATATCGCGTGAAAGAAAAATGTGCCGGATCAGGGCGGCGCAAACTCTTCATTTTGATAAGCGCGAGCTTATCTGTAGGAAGCTTCAGCTCAAGAGAGTACGGAACGGGATAAACGAGCGGCTTCATTTGCAGCATAAAAACATAATCCGCGAGAAATTTTTGACGCCGTCTTATTGTTTTTTGGCAAAGCTTTTTTACAAAAAAACTTAAATAAGAGATACGCCTTTTTTCAAAAAAACAAATTATAATAATCTTTTAATAAAAAAGTAGAAACGACGCCATAAGAAAATAAAATTACATCCCCTAAATATAATAATTTGCTATGGGGACAAGCAAGATATATAAGTTGATCTAAAAATAATATAAAGGTTTGGATAAAAGAATGGCAAAGAATAAAGGACTCGGTCGAGGCCTCGACGCGATTTTCGACGACAATTCCATAGACGAAAGCAAAGCAGGAGGAGCAACTATGATCCGAATTTCCTCCATAGAGCCAAAAAAGGATCAACCGAGAAAAAAATTCGATAACGAAGCTCTCGCAAGCCTCGCGGATTCCATAGCGCAAAGCGGCGTGCTTCAACCAATACTTGTAAGAGAAGGAATGGAAGGCTCGTATACTATTATCGCTGGAGAACGTCGCTGGAGGGCGTCTAAGTTAGCCGGCCTTATTGAGATTCCGGCTATAATCATGAACGCGGACGAATTTACGGCCGCAAAAATAGCAATGGTTGAAAATCTCCAGCGCGAAGACCTGAATCCTTGCGAAGAGGCGCTCGGTTACGCCGAATTGATGAAGAACTATTCTCTCACTCAGGAAGAAATAGCGTCTCATATAGGCAAAAGCCGCAGCGCAATAGCAAACTCCCTGAGACTGCTCGATCTCCCCGACGAAGTTCTCGATATGCTCGCCGACGGAACTCTTTCGGCGGGTCATGGAAGAGCGCTTTTAGGGCTGAAAAATAAAGAAGCTATTATTCCGCTTGCGGAAAAGACCGTCGTCCGGTCGCTTTCCGTACGCGAGCTTGAAGCGGCGGTAAAATCGGCGAATAGGGCCAAACCGGAAACCGAAGAAAACGAATCTCCGACTTCGACCAAAGTCGACTATATCGCCGATCTTGAAGAAAAGGTTACAACCGCGCTCGGACGAAGATGTAAAATTACCGCGACGGCGAAAAAACGAGCCGTAACTCTTGAATTTACCGATAACGACGATCTTGAGGCTTTACTGACCTCTTTGTGCGGTCACTCTCCGATTGAAGACTGATTAATAAGCAACAAATACGTAGAAAACTTGCGGCTAAAGGCCCAACCGTAATACCCGCGATAAGCGAAATTTTTTAACCGCCTAATCAATAAAATAACGAGGTAATAAGTCATATGACGAATATTTTCGCGACCGCGCCGTCGGCGATAATTTCCGCCGTGGCAGCGTCAAGCCAAACGGAACAATCGTCCGCATTATCCATGCCCGAGTATCTTCCGCTGCTTGTAAGAATAGGGGTATTTTTGCTGATTGTTCTTTCAGTTTATAATTACCTGCGTACCGTTTACTATGGACGAATTGTTGAAAAAATTCTTTCAGCCGGATCCGTATCCCGAGATAAAGCGAAAAGCGCGACGGAATTAAAGCTCGACTCAAAATTCGCCAAGTTTTGGCTGAGAGATAAATCCACTCTCAGAAAGCTCGTGCATACGGCGAATGAAGAGCCGGAACTTGAATTAAAATCTGGAATCGACTCAGACGATCAAAACAATAAAAAAGAACTGAACGAAGAAGAAACGCACGCTCTGAAAAAGTCCGCGGCGCTTCGTCCGGAAATTCCATTTGAAAAAGCAAGATTCTATATTCCTGAGGATAAGGCGAATTCCGCTCAAATCAGATATTGCGACAAACGATTCGACCGCAAAGGATCTCCAGCAGCTCTTGTTATCGGATGCGTTTTAGTCGCCGCGTTAGGAGAGCTTTTCCTGCGATATTACGTCGATATCGTATCTTTTGTAATAATGTTAATTAAAAATCGAGGATAAAATATCGCCTTTAGGCAGAAAACATAAAGCCGGCGGCGAATAGGAGTGAGATACTTTATGAATAATTCAAGATACGGTATGCGACCGCGAATGAGCTTCGGCAAAGTTATGGGGATAATATTTGCGTCGGCAGTCGCGCTTCTGCTTATCTCCGTATTGGTAATGTACCTATGCGGCGTACGATATATATCAAAAACCACGGCGGACGGACTTAATATTAAATTTTTCGGCGTGGTAAACGACGACGGAAGCCCAAAAAAGGGAACTATAAGGTATTCGGACGGAAAAAGCGCGTCTATCAACACAGAAACCGGAGCGCTTACGTACAGTTCGGGAGACACATACGTTGGCGGACTTGAAAACATGATGAAAAGCGGCTCCGGAGAGCTTAAATGCGCGTCTGGAGACGTTTATACGGGAGAATACAGCCTCGACTTGCCCAACGGAAAAGGAATCTTCACAAGCGCCTCTGGAGACAGATACGAGGGCGGTTTCAAAAACGGAAAATACGACGGAGAGGGAGTATATACCTACGCGGATACTTCGTCGTATACCGGACAATTTAAAGATGGAAAGAAAAACGGACGTGGAACTCTCGTATACGCGGACGGAAAGACATACGAAGGCGAGTTCCGCGACGACGCAAAACATGGAAAAGGCGTTATGACATGGCCGAACGGCGATAAATACGAAGGAGATTTCGCGGACGACGTTCGCTCCGGAAAAGGAATTTACACCTGGTCGAACGGAGAATCCTACGAAGGAGACTTTAAAAATAACGTCATGCACGGTCGTGGAAAGTATACAAGCCCAGGCGGACGCGTATACGAAGGATATTTTGAAAACGGAGTAATCGTGCGTACGGAGGAAGACGACGATGCGAACGATCAGTGAAAAAGCGGTCGCCTATCTATAAAACCAATAAAACCCAACTGATTAATAAAGGCGCGAGGCCGCCGAAAAATAAAAATCTTTGACGATTAAGAACAAAGATTACATACGGCGTTAATACGGGCTTTTACTCGCGTTATACTGACAAACCCCGACCGATATAAAAAAATGGAGGAGACCGGCCGATAATGATAAATAACTCGCCACTAAGCCGCGCGGAAGCAATACTTATTCCGTCGCCTTCTCTCGCATATTTGGGAGACGCGATGTACGAACTGCTCGTCCGAGAACGAATGGTTCTCGAGGGCTCCAGGTCTCCAAGCGTCGACGCGCTTAAATACGTGCCGGCTCCCGCTCAAAGCCAAGCGGTGGAAAAAATCCTCCCTATTCTAACTGAAGAAGAGGAAGGCGTATACAGACGCGGACGAAACAGCGTAAAAAGCGGTTTTCCAAAACATGCTTCTCCCTCGGAATACAAAAAGGCCACGGGACTCGAGGCTTTGTTCGGCTATTTATATCTTACCGGAAACGAAGACCGGGCGCGCGCTTTATTTAACGCCGCTTTTGAATAATAGACGATATTTGCGTCAAGACGACTCTATCAAATCGGTCGGACGCCGAAGAGCGACTTTGAAAAAAGCGCCTGCAATAATTTCAAATATTTAATATAAAACGTAAGGCTTCCGCCGTTACGAATCCTTTCGGAGGTATCTATGATCCGTATTATCCACACCGGCGACGTTCACCTGGACAGTCCGTTTCGCGGTCTCGACCCAAGAAAATCAGAAGTACGCAGACAAGAGCTTCGCGCCGCATTTACCTCTCTTATGACGTACGCAAGAACGGAAAAAGCGGATATCGTACTTATCGCTGGGGATCTTTTCGACGTAGGATTCGTTACTAGAGAAACTCTCGCTCTTATTTCCTCGGAAATACAAAAGCTGTCGTGCCCCGTAATCATCGCGCCGGGTAATCACGACCCGGTTACCGAAGGAAGCGTCTGGACTAAGAACTTTCTTCCGCAGAACGCTTACGTTTTCACTAACGAGAGCATAGATTTTTTTGATTTTCCAGAAATTGGAGTAACCGTCTACGGATGGGCTTTTACTTCGCGTTTTATGGAATCTTCTCCTTTAAAGGGCGCGGCCGCGGTGGAAGCGGCGAAAAGCATGAACCCAAGCCGAATTAACATTTTGTGCGGTCACGGAGACGTTACGTCCGCCTCCTCGCGCTCCTGTCCCATAACGACCGACGAAATACGGAGATTTGGAGCGGACTATACCGCTCTTGGACATATTCACAATCCGTCGCCCGCATGGGATTCAATAGGAGAGGGAATTATGTACTGCGGATGTCTCGAAGGACGATCGTTTGACGAAACAGGAATCAAAGGCGCGGTTGAAGTAATTATCGAACCGTCGAACGAGAGCGCCTATACCTCTGATTTTGGAATAGACGAGATGGAGAACAGACCCAAAGTAACGGCGCGAAAACTGCGTTTTTCACGAAGACGATACGAGACCAAAAACCTCGACGCAAGCGGAGCGGAAAATATCGCAGACTTAAGGGAAAAAATAAACGATTATATTTCCAAAAGCGGTTTCGACGATAAAACGCTGCTCAGAATTACGCTTACCGGCGGAGTTTCGTCTTCTTTCGCGCCTAATCTGCCCGCTCTGGAAGAGGAATGTGGAAAACGTCTGTTTACTCTTAAGCTGATAGATAAAACATTACCTATTCTCGACGCGGATGAACTGCGGTTAGATCCCGCCCTCAGGGGAGAATTTTATCGCACTCTCGAACCAATGCTTACTTCAACAAATCCGGAAGAAAGAGACGTAGCGGCCGCGGCGCTTAGATACGGTCTGTCCGCCTTGGCCGGAGAAAGCTTGTACTTCGGAAATGAGCCGGAAGACGACGTTGTTTACGACGAAATTTTCGAAAACGGCGTTTTCGGAGACTTTGCTTCTGAAAGGGAGGCGGAATAGCCATGCGTATAAAAAAAATATACATATCCGCGTTCGGACCCATTACCGATACCGAGCTAAGCTTCTCGCAAGGACTTAACATTATCGAGGGAGATAACGAATCCGGAAAGAGCGCTGTAGCCATGTTTATAAAATTCATGCTGTACGGTCTGGCTGGAAGAAGCTCCGACGGCGTTTCCGAGCGTCAGCAATACGTAAACTGGGACCGAGGAGTCGCCGCAGGATGGATGCTTTGCAATATAGAAAACGACGAAGAAATTCGTATAGAACGGCGGCTTGGAGCGCGTATAGACGGGGAGGACGGAAAAGCGACTTACAGAGAGACCTGCTCCGTCATAAACGTTGAAAAAAACGTAATAGTATCCAAAAATACCGCTCCTGGAGAGATACTTCTCGGCATTCCCGAACGCGTGTTTATGAGCACGGCGTTTTCCGCCCAATCCGGAGACGTGCGTCCGGATTCCAACGCGGTAAAAGAGTCGATTGAAAATATAGTCTGCGCCGCAGATGAAAACGTCAGCGTGAAAAAGGCTGCCGACATCCTTGAAAAATCTAGGATCAGGCTGCGCCACAAAAGGGGACGCGGTGGAGAAATATGCGAGCTCGAAGACAGAAGACGCAAATTGGCTGAAGAAGCTGAAAGATCAAAAGACGACGCTCAAAGAATCATACGCGGCGAGATCGCTCTTGACGACGCCAGAAGAAATATATCTCTCGCTTCGGAAAGAAAAGAACGTCTCGACGGAATCTCGGAAATTCTCGGCATATTTGAAACTGCGGAAAAGATAAGAGAAGCAGAAACGGTGCGAAAAGATCTTTCGGATGCTGAAGAATCATTAAAAAGCGGAATAAACTCAGAGTATATTGAAGAGCTTTCTTCGTCCGCGGCGATAGCGCGCAAAGAGCTTGAAAAATACTGCCGGCTAAAGAAAGAATACTCCGACAAAGACGCCGCGTATAACGACGCAAAGAACCGCGCGGGCCTCGGCGATAACGACGGCGATCCGGAATTAGACGTTGCGGCGGCGCGAAAAGCCGAATCGCGTACGGCCAAAACCTTTATATCTGCTTTAGGCGCTTTAGGCGCGGCTCTCATTATGGCCGTAATTTCATTCTTCGACGTTCCGTTCGCCATCTTTATAGGGGCGGCGGCTACACTCGCGGCCGCGGGAATAGCTCTGTTTATAGTTAGCAAGCTTGCAAAAAACTCTCTTAACGATATACTCGACCGATGGAACGCGGATTCCGCCGACGAGCTTGAGGAAATATCCGCGGCGGGGAACAGCGAAACGGCTAGACTCGGCGCTATGTCGGACGAACTGGACCGGCTCAGCTTCGCGCTGGACGGGTCTGAAAGAGAAGCTTCGGAAGCGGTGGAATATTTGCGCTCGGCGGCGCGAAGCTTCGGAAGCGAAAAAGCCGCGAACGCATCCTCCGCAGAGCTTATAAACATAATCGAAGCGTTCTTATCTCGCCAAAGAGAAAAAATACGTTCTTCCGAAACGACGGCGGCCTCGCTAAAAGGACGACTTGAAGAGCTTGAACGTCAAATTTCGGATTCCGACGCAATTCGCGAGGCGGCTCGTAAAGGCCTAACTTACGCAGACTGCAAAAACGAAGTTCTCACCCTTTCAGAGCAAGGCATGGAAACCGATCTTGGCAGAGAAGCCGCGGCTCTCACTGGGGAAGAGGCGTCGAAAATCGCCAGAGAGAAAAAATTTACGGACGTAAGACTTGAAGAACTTAGAAGGAGAGAAAGCGAGCTTGAAAAGGAGTTGGCCGGGCTTAGAGCGGTAGCGGTTCGTCCGGCTGAAGCGGAGGAAAAACTTCGCTGCATAGACGCGAGACTCGATAAACTAAACCGAGAATACTCCGCGTACATGCTCGCAATCAGCTCGTTGCGTACCGCGGGAGAGAAGGTGCGCTCCGGAATTGTTCCCAGAATAACGGCCGAAGCGTCCGAAATAATGAAAAAAGTAACGGCCGGCAAATACGGATCTCTTTCCGTCACTCCATCCTTCGACATGGGCTTTACGGACGAGGAATTCGGATCTATGGAAATCGATTATCTGTCCGCCGGAACGAGAGACACTGCGTATCTTGCTCTTCGCATGGCTTTGCTCCGCGCTTCGTTTGATAATGAGAAACGTCCTCCGCTTATATTCGACGAAAGTCTGTGCAGATTAGATTCCGGCAGGGTAAAGAACGCGCTTTTAACGCTCTCGTCCGAAGACGCGCAGGTCATTCTGTTTACATGCCGCTCTTTGGAGGGAGAGTTGGCGGCGGATATGCCCGGAGTTACCGTTTCAAAGATGTAACAGGCTAGCCGCGCCCTTTAATAAAGCTGATAAAAGCCGCTTGTCCGCAAGCTGTCGAAATTCCTTGCGAAGCGAACTTCTCATGTTTTATTTCACCTTTCAGGCCAATGGCAGGAAAGGGTTCGTTCTTTTCTAAAAGAATATGATTTCACAAGCTTTTTTTCGGAAAAAAGCTTACAACTTCATGCCGAAGGCAAGAAGTGTGAAAAGCTATAGCGGCGGTATATGCCTATCGCGGGATTTTGTTTCCTTTAGCTTCATTTTAAGGGTCGATCAATCCCGCTCTTCGTCAGCTTCTTGAAGCGAAGCTTTCCTACAGATATGCTTGCGCTTCTCAAAATGAAGCTCTTGCGCCGCTTTATGGCGTACTCCGCTATCGCCAACTTAAGCAGACGCGAGGGAGGCATACAAGGCATATTTTTATGTATCGCGACGGTTGTCGTACCATGGTTTTTATTTATATAGGGCAGAGAGTGCGAGGGGCATAATCATGGAAAAAGATAATTTAAAGAAGGCAATAAATATGAAGTATGCTATAGAATTATATTATGACGAAGAGACGGAAAAGAAACTTTTTGACTTATCCAAAAGAATAGCTGATGAAAAAATTAGTACTAAATTTTTGGAGTGGAAAGCAAGACCGCATCTTACATTAGCTTGTTTTAATGATGTGGATGAGTCTAAATGCACAGAACATTTAAAAGTTTTTTCGGAAGATCATAAAGTCATGCCCGCATATATTGGTTCAGTTGGAATGTTTAACGATACGAAAACGATTTTTGTATCGCCTGTAATGAACTACAGTATGTATAAATTCCAGCGAGAGCTGCATGAAGAATTGAAAGACTTTGATACAAACGGTTACGAGTGGTATTGTCCGGATAGGTGGACTCCGCATTGTACGATAGCTCTTACTCATGAAGATAACAACGAGGCTTTTTTAAAGCGAGCGAGTTGATTTTGCGTGAATTTAAAAAGACGAGCGGTGAATTCGTATCAATAGGATTAGTTAAAATTACATTTCCGGTAGAAGAAATTTTTACGATAGAATTGAGCCGATAAATATAATCTGCAAAAAATTACAGTGGAGCGCCATTGGAGATAATACTCGTTTACCTTTTGCAAAACATAGCTACTGTTTTTTACCACCGCCAGCGGAAGTAAATAAGTATAACCTTAAAAAATTCTAGAAAAAGCATGATTACTTTACGAAGCCAATGAATATCTATTTGGATTGTAAGTAACCCCTTTGACCGGCGATTAAAAAATATTATCGAAATAGTTGATCATGAAACCTAATAATATAGAAACTCTGGAATCATTATAATAATTAGTTTCTTTTATCTGTGAAGAAAACTATATAATAACTGCAAAAGAAGGAATTTATGTCTGAAAAAAAAATAGCCGTTATAGGCGGTGGAGCGGCGGGGATGGCGGCGGCTATTCGCGCGGCTCGACGCGGAGCCTGCGTAACCCTATACGAAAGAAACGACAAATTGGGAAGAAAGCTTGGTATCACGGGAAAAGGTAGGTGCAATCTGACTAACGCCTGTTCTCCCGCGGAATTCCTCGCGTCTATCACAAAGAATTCCAAGTTCATGTACAGCGCGGCTTATTCCCATCCTCCGTCGGAAATAATGGATTTTTTCTCTTCTCTCGGCGTTAAATTAAAGGTCGAGCGCGGAGGGAGAGTTTTCCCATGCTCGGACAAAGCCGCTGAAATTGTCAACGCCCTTCGTTTTTCAATGAAAGATATCGGCGTTAACACAGTATATCCGCGACGCGTTAAAAAAATCGAATATTGCGGCGACGGCGCTGAAAAAGAAGGCAAATGCGGCGCTGAAAAATTTGTTCTTCATTTCTGCGGCAAAGAAACTCCCGTTTATTACGACTCGGTTATAGTATGCACAGGGGGGCTGTCGTATCCTAAAACAGGATCGGACGGAGACGGCTACGCTTTCGCCGAAGCCCTTGGAATATCCGTTACTGAAAGAATGCCTTCCCTAATTCCCATAGACACAGAGGAGAATACGGAAGACTTGGCGGGTCTCACGCTTAAAAACGTTACTCTAAGCGTATGGAATAAAAAAAGCGGAAAAAAGGGTAAAAAAGCGGTTTTTTCAGAAATGGGAGAGGCGCTGTTTACTCACTCCGGTATCTCAGGGCCCTTAGCGCTTTCCGCCTCCGCTCATATGAGAGATGGAGACATAGCGAACTACGCCATAACGATAGATCTTAAGCCCGCAGTAAGCGAAGAGGAACTGGACGCTCGTCTGACCGGTTTATTCAGGGAGGAAGCGGCGAAGGATTTTATCAACGCCACAGCTCGGCTTCTTCCAATTAAGTTAATAAAAGCTGCCGCGGAAGCCGCAGGAGTTCCCGAGAGAATAAAAGCCGGAGAAATCTCCCGCGAGGCAAGACGGAAATACGTCCAGATTCTCAAAGCCTTTCCGCTGACCCCCCGCGCCTTCAGACCGATTGATGAAGCGATAATAACCTCCGGCGGAGTAGACGTTCGGGAGCTTAATCCAAAGACGATGGAATCGAAAAGAATTTCCGGCCTTTATTTTGCGGGAGAGGTAATAGACGTCGACGCATATACCGGAGGATATAATTTACAGATCGCTTTTTCAACCGCTTTTTCCGCCGCGGACGCGGCTGCCGAATAGATTTTTTCTTTTTACTCTGTAGTCTTCGGTCATATTTTAAATTAAATAATAAGTTACGATTACAAAAAACAATACTAACGACGGGCGCGTGACTTTATAAAAATATCTCCGGAAAGGCGTTGTATCGAATAAAAATGGATTCATATCAAAACTTTTTAGACAATTTTAAAATTGACGAAAACGACTTTTTCAGATGGGGAATATCTACGACTATATTCCCGCCTGTTTCTAAGGTAAAAGAAGAATGGTCGTCATTGATACGACGAATATCAAATAACCAGACCGTATATATTCGAGGATACGGCAGAGACGCTCACGGTACAAAATTATATAAGAATTTATATAAAGAGCTTTTTAATAATTATCATGTAAAGAAAGATCCGACAAACAACGACAGACCTCAGAAACTTATATATAAATTGACTGGATATAAACGCAACAATAATATATATAACTTTCAAACTTCTCATATATGGGGCCGTACTAAAAATATATTTATGTTTGAAGCGCCGTGGAATATATGTTATACGCCTAAAATAACAGATCCTTTTACCGGGCACGAAGCAAAAGGCGAATGGCCCGCAAAATATCAGAAATTATTTTTTGAGAAAGCATACGAATTATATAAGCCGTTTATCGATGAATACAATCAACTTTTAATATATTATGATATTGAAAAACGAATTCAAAGCTATATACATTCATTAAACGACGTAATCTCTGAAAAAGAATTAAAACAATTTTCCAAAGACGTTATCAGAGAATTATCTCCTATTGAGTATATCTAATTATAAAATTTTCTACGACGCGGCAAAGTTCAAAACGGCGGAAAAATACTCGAACTTACCTTTTTAGAGTTTAACTCTTGACGGCGCAAATGTTAAGAAAGGCATAATTTTACCATGATTCAAATTAAAGTGGCAAAAAACGCGGGTTTCTGCCCGGGAGTGCGCCGCGCGACAGGTTTTCTCAGCGAGGCTATGAATAAAGGCGGAGAAACCGTATTTACACTTGGAAACATAATACATAACGACGTTTATCTTGAAGAGATAAGAAAAAACGGCGTTCGCGCGGTGTCCGTCGAGGATATCGAAGAAATTGAAGAAAGAATTTGTCGCGGAGAGCGTATTACGCTTATTATCCGGGCGCACGGAGAGCTCAAGCCTATAGTGGAAAAGCTGGAACGACTCGCTTTGGAAAATGAAAACTTTACGCTTCGAGACGGAACCTGCCCGTATGTGGAAAAGGTTCGCCGACTCGCCAGAGAAAATTCCGGAGAGGGAAAAGCGTTCGTTTTAATAGGAGCCGCGGAGCATCCTGAAGTACGCGGAATTATGAGTTGCGTAAACGGAGACGGTTACGTTTTTGCCGACGACAAAGAACTTTCCGAATTTCTGAACGGACCAAAAAAGAAAGAACTTGACAATAAAACGGTAGCTTTAGCGGCTCAAACTACTCAAAAACTGTCCATTTGGAAAAAATGTTTGAAAATTTTGAAAAAAGTATATACAAACGCCCTGATTTTTGATACAATATGTAGTATCACTGATACGAGACAAACTGAAGCGTCAATACTGTCCAAAGAATCCGATATTACCGTCGTCATTGGAAGCGCGGACAGTTCTAATTCACGGAAATTGTACGAAATATGTTCCGAAAATTGCCCGAGGGTCTATTTTATAGAAAGAGCGGACGACCTGTCCGCCGTCCCGGCGCCCGACGGTTCAAAAGTATCTATAACTGCCGGCGCTTCAACGCCGTATAGTGTAATACAGGAGGTATGTAAGATAATGAACGAGGAAAAGACAGAAAATTTTGCGGAGCTGCTCGAGGCTTCAATGAAAACATTAAATACAGGGGACGTGGTTGAAGGTACGGTTTCAGCGGTTTCATCCGCCGAAGTTCACGTAGATCTCGGTACGAAAACTACCGGAATTATTCCTTACGACAAAGCTACGAACGATCCTCAGGCGAAACTCGAGGAGCTCTTCCACGTGGGCGATACTGTTAAAGCAAAGGTCATCAAAGTAAGCGACATCGACGGCATCGCTACTCTCGACAAGACCAGAGCCGATTCAGATAAAAACTGGGGTAAAATATGCGAAGCGGCGGAATCCGGCGAAATCCTTGAAGGTAAAATCGTAGACGCTGTAAAAGGCGGCGTTATAATATCGGTTAATTCCGTTCGCGTGTTCATCCCCGCTTCTCTGACCGGAGTTCCGAAAGACGTGGATCTCCAGACGATAGTCGGCACCACTCAGAGAATTAAGATTATAGAGGTCAAAAGCGAAAGAAAGAGAGCTTACGGTTCAATCAGAGCAGTCGCTCGCGAGGAGCGTCGGGCTAAGGAAGACGCGTTCTGGGCTACGGCTGAAGAAGGACAGGAATTCGACGGAGAAGTCAGAAGTCTTACTTCATACGGCGCTTTCGTAGATCTAGGCGGAATAGACGGCATGGTGCATATTACAGAGCTTTCTTGGAGAAGACTGAAGCACGCCTCCGAGGCTGTTTCCGTAGGAGATAAAATTCACGTATATATCAAAGCTCTCGATCGCGAAAGAAAGAGAATTTCTCTCGGTTACAAGACTGACGAAATGAATCCTTGGAACATATTTACAAACAAATACGCCGAGGGAGACGTAGCTGAAGTAAAAATCGTAAGTCTTATGCCCTTTGGAGCGTTTGCAGAGCTTGTTCCAGGAGTAGACGGACTTATTCACATAAGCCAGATAACCGATCACAAGATTGCAAAGCCGGCCGACGTACTTGAATTAGGCCAAGCAGTAAACGTAAAGATTACGGCTATTGACTATGACAATCACAAAGTAAGCCTTTCGATTCGCGCTATTATGAACGAAGAGGAAGAAGAAGATTACGGATACGACGACGGCGACACCGTATACTCTACGGACGACGCTGAGTAAATTTTTCTAAAGCCGCGCTGTGAATTAGCGCGGTTTTTTCTTTTCTGAAAGTTTTTTCTTTCATGAAAGAAAGTATGTATTCTCGCAAGCTTTTTTCGAGAAAAAAGCTGAGCAAAAAAGCCTATAGCGGCGGCAAAATATCCCGCGGGTTTTTGTTTCCTTTAGCTTCATTTGAAGCGTCGTTCAACCCCGCTTCGGCATCCCTTGAAGCGAAGCTTTCCTACAGATATGCTTACGATTCTCAAACTGAAGAGCTTGCGCCGCTCTATGCCGGATTCTTTTTCTCTCCCCCGTGCAAAGCAGGCGAGAGGTGTTATGCGGCGCATAGTTGAAAGCTTTAGCGACACGCAAGCATCGACGTTGAACTTATGACCCACATTTAACAACGCCGCATTTTAAACGCAAACATGCACGGTTGCTGTTAAAACTAACTCGCCGCTTTTGGACCCCCGCACGTCCCCCGCTAAACTTCACAAGCTGAGCGAACTCCCCATTTTGACTGCAAGCTGCGGTAATTTTTTGCGAAGCGAGCAATACTAGGATTTTCTTTGCCCTTTCAGACCAACGGCATGAAAGGGTTCGTTCTTTTAAAAAAAGTAATTCGTTTCTTTCCCGAAAGAAAGAACATAAATTCCCCACAAGCTTTTTTCTGGAAAAAAGTTTACTACTTCATGCCGAAGGCAAGAAGTGTGAAAAGCCTATAGCGGCGGCAAAAATCTCCGTGGGTTTTTGTTGCCTTTAGCTTCATTTGAAGCGTATCAAATCCCGCTTTGGCATCCCTTGAAACGAAGCTTTCCTACAGATATGCTTACGCTTCTCAAATTGAAGAGCTTGCGCCGCGCTATGTCGGCTTCTTTTTGCTCTCGCCGTGTGAAACAGGAGCCAGTTATTGATTTATGCGCGTTGTTGGAATATTCCCAATATGCCGTGGCTAAATCTATTAAAGCATAAAAAGTTGTTCTAATCATAAAATATTAAATTCAAATTCCATAAATTATTCTTCAATAAAAATAAACGCTAAAAAATAAAAATTATTTTTGCATTTTTGTTGAAATTCGTATATGTGTTGTGATATAATCCAATATAGTTAAATCCATATTATAAACAAAATATTTCCGCACCGTAATATACGGAGAAAGGGACAACGTTATGGCAAAAAGAATATTCTGCCTAGTTCTATGCTGCCTTACCCTTGCGACATCTTTTGCTTCATGCGGCGGCAACGATCAGAAACAAAAGAACACCTCGTCGACCTCGTCGACCCAAACTCAGGTAAAGAAGGACGACAAAACGACTCTTTCAGACGATGAAATCAAAACGATCAATGAAAAAATTGATTATTTGAAAAAGGACGCTCCTAACGGATACGACGGCGTTGATTTTAACTTCATTGGAAGAGAAAGCGACTCTTTTCCAATTGAAGAGAACATCACCGGAAACGAAGAAAGCGACGCGGTATATAAAAGAAATATGGCCGTTGAAGAAGCGTTCAACGTAAAAATCGTCAATCACTCAATGGAAAAAGGACCGGTTGTAGCTCAAACCGTTATGACGGACGCGGACGCCGGACTTAACACATATCATCTTGCATTCGGCAATATTTTTACGGTAGGCGCGCCTCTGTTTAACGGTTCCTATCTTTCAACCATAGGCGACGTTGACAAAATCGATATTGAAAGTCCCTGGTGGCTCTCTTCTATGGAAGAATTCTACGCTATCGGAGATAAGCTGTTTTTCCTATCCGGAGATATTTTGCCCAGCTTTTTTAGCAATTCAACCTGCGTTCTTTACTCAAAAAAGATTGCGGAAGACTACGGAATAACAGACGATTTTTACTCCATTGTAAAAAGCGGAGACTGGACGATAGACAAAATGTTTGAAGCGGCGTCCAAGGTTCCCGGCGGAGAAATAAAAAGATACGGAAATCCCGACGCCGACGAAGCAGGAATAGCTCTTTTATTTGGATCAGGTCAGTCAATAACAAAATTTGACGCCGATCATATTCCTTATCTTGAAAAAGCTCTGTCCAGCGAAATTATGGATTTGGCTACTAAGGTTTCCGCTCAGACAGGAAGAGAAGAATTCTGCCAAAACGCCAATTTTGAAATTGAGGAAATTGGAAGCAAAGAAATAAGACAAATGTTTGCGGACGACAAAATTCTGTTTTCTTTCGATACTGCGGAAGGAATTTCGGAGCTTCGCGAATTAGACGTTAATGGATTCGGTATTCTTCCTATCCCGAAGGGAAGCGCCGAGCAGAAAAATTATATTTCCTACACCGGCACCGGAGGCGGCGGATCAATATATATTACGAGAAATATTCCCGATAAGGATATGGTTGGAACGATTACGGAGGCTATGGGCGCGTATTCTTACTTATATATACGTCCTACATTCTACGATCTCAGACTGAAATCAAAGAGCGTTTACGATATGGAATCTAAAGAAATGCTCGACATTATTTATTCCACGCAGGTATACGATCTTTACGATTTGTACGGAGAAGGCTCATGGGAAAGTGGAAACGGCCCTATGTTTAAAATGCTGAACGAGGCTGTTTTCCTGAAAACCGACGGACTGGCAAGCGGATATGCTTCTATGGCGAAGGTAACGCAAAATAAGGTCAAATTTATGCTGAAAAAAGCCGAAGCTTACGAAAACAGATAAAGAACTATAATAACTTTATTTTCTTACAAATTTTATTATATAAAATTATTTTCGCGCCGTTATATACGGAGAAAGGACCCGCGCCATGGCAAAAAGAATATTTTGTCTTGTTCTATGCTGCCTGACTCTCGCGACCTCTTTAGCTTCATGCGGAGGCAAGAATCAAAGCACAAAAAACAGTCCGACAACATCCGCTCCAAAAACCGAAGTGAATAAGCCGGATAAAACGACTCTGACAGATGAAGAAATCAGAACTATTAACGAAAAAATAGACTTTCTAAAAAAAGACGTTCCAAACGGTTACGACGGCGCTGAATTTAATTTTATAGGAATAGAAAGCAATTCATTTCCCACTGAAGAAAACCTTACGGGAAACGATGAAAGCGACGCGGTATACAAAAGAAATATGGCCGTTGAAGAAGCGTTCAACGTAAAAATTGTGAATCATATAACGGAAAAAGGCCCGATAACGGCTCAAACCGTCATGACGGACGCGGACGCCGGACTCAACACATATCATCTTGCATTCGGAAATATATTTACAGTAGGAGCTCCCCTATTCAGCGGATCTTATCTTTCAACTATAAGCGACGTTGATAAAATCGATATCGAAAGCCCATGGTGGCTCTCTTCTATGGAAGAATTCTACGCTATAGGAGATAAACTGTTCTTCCTTTCAGGAGATATTCTGCCCAATTTCTTCGACAACTCATCCTGCGTGCTATTCTCAAAGAAGCTTGCCGAGGATTACGGAATTGAGGACGATTTCTACTCTATTGTAAAAAACGGAGACTGGACGATAGACAAAATGTTCGAGTCCGCGTCAAAGATTCCCGGCGGAGAAATAAAAAGATACGGAAATCCCGACGGAGATTCGGGAATAGCCATTCTATTTGGGGCGGGACAGTCAATTACAAAGTTTGACGCCGATCACATACCTTATCTTGAAAAAGCCTTGTCCAGTGAAGTAATGGATTTGGCTACTAAGGTTTCAGCGCAGTTAGGCGACAGGACCTTTTGCCAGAATATAGGATTTGATATTGAAGGAATAGGAGGAAAAGAAATCAGCCAGATGTTTGCCGACGATAAAATCCTATTCTCATTTGACAGCACCGGAGGAATTTCAGACCTTCGCGAATTGGACGTTAACAGTTTCGGCATTCTCCCAATACCAAAGGGCAGCTCGGAGCAAAAGAACTATGTTTCTTTAACTACTACGGGCAGCTGCGGCTCCGTGTACATTCCGAGAAACCTCGCTGATAAAGACATGGCCGGAACTATTATCGAAGCTATGGGAGCGTACTCGTATTTGCATATACGACCCGCGTTCTACGACCTTAGACTAAAATCTAAGAGCGTTTACGATATGGAATCCAAAGAAATGCTCGACATTATATACGCTACTCAGGTGTACGATCTGTACGACCTTTACGGCGAGGGGTCGTGGGAAGCCGGAAACGGTCCTTTGCATAAAATGCTGAATAAAGCGGTATTGCTGACCACCGACGGATTATCAAGCGGATACGCCTCCATGGCGAGAGTGACGCAAAATAAAATCAAGTCGATGATTAAGATAGCCGAAGCTTACGACAAATAATTTTGACGCGACTTAAAGTCTTGCGGTCTTTGACATGCCATTCATAAGGACGGAATCGTATGACAAATAATTTGTTTATAAAGGTTATTTGCATAATTTTATCCGGTTTTACTTTATCAGCAACGCTTTCCTCATGTTCGTCTTCAAATAAAATAAGCGATAAACAAGGCGACTCTTCTTTATACGAAGATAATAATAACTCAGATAAAAACAATAAAACCATATTATCTTCTGAAGAGTTGTCTTCTATCGATCAATGTATAGAGAGTCTAAAAAAAGACTCGGCGGGCGGTTACTCCGGAAAAAATTTTGGATTTATCGGAAGCGGAAGCTCTGCTTTTCCAACCGATGAAACCATTACCGGAAATGAGGAAAGCGACGCGGTATATAAGAGAAACGTCGCCGTAGAAGATACGTTTGATGTAAAAATAATCAACACCCTGACCGAAAAGGGTCCTGTAACCGCTCAGATGGTTAAGCAGGACGCGGATTCCGGACTAAACGTCTACCATCTTGCGTTCGGTGAAAACGTGACCGTCGGCGCGCCGCTTTTTAAAGAATCATATCTTGCTCCGATAAGCGACTTTTCACAAATAAATACCGATAATTCTTGGTGGCTATCCACTATGGAAGAATATTATGCTATAGGAAATAAACTATTCTTCCTATCCGGCGATATCCTCCCCGGATTTTTCGATACGGCTTCCTGCGTGCTTTTTTCTAAAAAAATTATGGAGGATTACGGTATTACCGAGAATCTATACGATTTAGTAAAAAACGGAGAATGGACGACGGACAAAATGTTTGAAATTGCGTCCGCTATTCCAGGAGGAGATATTAAAAGATACGGAAACCCAAATTACAACGCGGGAATATCTCTCCTTTTCGGATCAGCTCAAACCATTACGAAATTTGATAACGATCACATACCGTATATTGAAAAGTCCCTTCCTAAAGAAATTGAAGACTTAGCGGTAAAAATTTCTGCGCAAACTGGAAACGAAAGCTTTTGCGCAATGTGGACTTATCATGACGGAGGAGATATCGGAGAGCTGGAATTAAGGGATATGTTCAGCGAGGATCGATTTTTGTTTTCCTTCGACAGTACATATGGAGTTTCATCTCTCAGAGAATCAGACGTAAACGGATTTGGTATACTTCCCACCCCAAAAAATGATAGAAACCAAAAAAATTATATTTCTTACTGCTTCAGCGACTGTATATATATTCCTAGAAGCGTATCTGATAAAGATATGGTTGGAACTGTTACGGAAGCCATGGCGGCATACTCCTATATGTACGTGCGCCCCGCGTTTTATGACCAGAGACTAAGATCAAAAAGCGTATACGATATGGAATCAAAGGAAATGCTTGATATTATTTATTCGTCTCAGGCATACGATCTTTACGATCTATACGGAGACGGATCGTGGGAAACCGGAAACGGAGAGCTTTATAAAATGATAAACAAAGCTGTTTTCCTTACTACGGAAGGTCTTTCAAGTAAATACGCGTCGACTGTTAAAGTCACTCAGAATAAAATTAAATCGATGATTAAGACGGCCGAAGCTTACGACGAATAAAAATAATTATTGGATTTACGTTTTAAACTTCAAGATATATCAAAAAATCGAAGGATATGCTTAATCTTATATTATACCCTATGATTAAGCATATCCTTTATCTGTCTCTTTTACTTTGCATATTATATACCGTCCCGTATCTATTCGCGTTTCATTAAAACGGCGTGAGAGAGTATGGTTCAGATCAGCTTTTCATTTTTAGTAAGCGGTTTGAATTTATTCCACATTTTCTTTTGTAAAAGAACAAACCCTTTCATGCCTTTGCCTTAAATATCAAACAAAGCTTAGGAAAATTCTCTTGCCAAAGATTTTCTGCAATTTGTAAAAAATCGCTTTCGTCAGCTTATTGAAATGAAGTATGTTTCACCAGCTACATGTACGGCGATCAAATCAGCATAGTGGAGTAAGCTACAGCCGAATTAGGTTTCATGAGCAATGCATTTGTATTATATGTTTACGGTTGAGTTTCGATAAATCTTTTGCGATAACTCAATTATTTTACTATGTGCGCCTGCATAACATCTCTCGCCTGTTTCACACAGCGAGAGCAAAAAGAAGCCGACATAGCGCGGCGCAAGCGCTTCAATTTGAGAAGCGTAAGCATATCTGTAGGAAAGCTTCGTTTCAAAAAGCCAAAGAAGCGGGATTTAAGGATACTTCAAATGAAGCTAAAGGAAACAAAAATTCCGCGGGACTTATGCCGCCGCTATAGCTTTTCACACTTCTTGTCTTCGGCATGAAGTAATAAGCTTTTTTCCAAAAAAAAGCTTGTGGGGAATTTATACTTTCTTTCGGAAAAGACGATTTACTTTCTTTTTTAAAAGAACTAACCCTTTCATGCCGTTGGCCTGAAAGGGCAAAGAAAATCCTAGTATTGCTTTCTTCGCAAGGGAGCGTCGCGGCTTGACTGCAAATATGCAGACAAACCGCTTTCGTTTTCTTATTGAAATGAAGTTTAGTTCAACAGGTGTATGAGAAGCTGTCAAAATGAAGAGTTTGCTCAGCTGTGGGGAGTTTAGCGGGAGCCGCGCGGGATTCCAAGGGCGAGGAGTTAGTTTAAATAAGCAACCGCGCATGCTGGCGTTTAAAACGCGCTTTTTTAGATGTGGAGAATAAGTTTAACGTCGATATATTGACGCATCTCTAAGGGTTTCAACATATGCGCCGCATAACACCTCGCGCCTGTTTCACATGGCAGGAGCAAAAAGAATCCGACATAGCGCGGCGCAAGCGCTTCAATTTGAGAAGCGTAAGCACATCTGTAGGATAGCTTCGTTTCAAGAAGCCAACAAAGCGGGATTTGTATTGCTTTTTTTTAATCTAAGGCAACGAAATCCCGCGGAAACTTTTGCCGCCGCTATAGCTTTTTTGCTAAGCTTTTTTCTCGAAAAAAGCTCATATAAAAGGTTCGGATTATAAAACAATTTTTGTTTCTACAGAGCCGCACGCCGCAAAAAATAAAATAGCCTAAGATTCATTTAATGAACCTTAGGCCGTTTTATTTTACTTGTCAAAGCTATTCGCAATCCGAATCATAGCTTTTATCTTATTCTGCGTTACGCGCGTAAGAGACGAATACTTACTTGAAAGATTTTCGTCGTTCAAGTATACCGACTGATTGATAAGTTTTGCAAGCTCGCCGTTTCCTGTTTCATATGAACCGCCGCCGTAAAGATCGTACAAATCATACACCTGAGTAGCGTATATAATGTCAAGCATATCCTTTGATTCAAGGTCGTAAACGCTCTTTGATTTCAGTCTCTGATCATAAAACGCGGGACGAATATATTGATAAGAGTACGCTCCCATCGTCTCGATTATAGAGCCCACCATATCCTTATCCTCTACGTTTCTGGGAATGTAAATTGACCCTGCGTCCCCGCTGTTGGTAAGAGAAACATAGGTTTCCTGGCTTTCGCTTCCCTTCGGAATAGGAAGAATACCGAATCCGTTTACGTCTTCATTTCTGAGCTCTGCGATATCGGCCGCCGTTGCAAAGAGGAAGAGCACCTTATCGTCCGCAAACTGATCCAATATCTCCTTTGCCTGAAGTTCTTCTTTTTCATATCCTGTGTTATACGAGATTGATTCATCTCCCGTTTGTGAAGATACTTTCGCAGCAAGATCTACTAATTCTTTTGACAACGTGGTATCTACGCTAGGCATATGGTCCGCGTCAAATTTAGTAATCGTTAATCCCGCGCCAAAATAAATAGCTTGACCCGCTCCATAGTCCGAGTTTCCGTATCTCATAGAACCGCCGCCGGCCGGTATATTTGAAGCTACTTCAAAAAGTTTGTCTAAAGTCCAGTCTCCATCCTTTACAATAGAGTAAAGATCGTCGGTAATGCCGTAGTCCTCCATTAACTTTTTAGAGAAAAGCACGCAGGAAGAATTATTAAAGAAATCGGGGAGTATATCTCCTGAAAGAAGGAATAGTTTATCTCCTATAGCGTAACAGTCTTCCATAGTTGAAAGCCACCAAGGATTTTCAATATTTATCTGTGAAAACTCGCTCATAGGTTCCAAATAACCCTCGTTAAACATCTGTATACCGGTGCTCCAAATGTTTCCGAAAACGCAATGATATGTGTTAAGTCCGGCTTGAACGTCCGTCATAATCATTTGGGCTGCGTCGGGTCCCTTCTCTGTTTCAACGTTAACGATTTTAATATCGAGCGCGTCCTGAACAGCCATATTTCTTTTGTATACAGAGTCGCTCTCAGCCTGACCCGTGATATTATCCTCAGTGGGGAAAGACGACCCGCTCTTACCGACAAAGTTGAAGTCTTTTCCTTCAAATCCGTTCGGATGTTCTTTCTGTATAGACGATACCGTGTTGTTTACAAGCGCAAGTTCTTCATCAGTAAGCTGAGTTGAATTTGAGCTTGAAGGTTCCCCGCTGCCGCCGCTTGTAGACGGATTTTTCGAAGGAGCCTTTGTGTTTTCTGTTTTGTCGCCGCATGATATCAGCGCGGAACCGAGCATTATGCAACACAAAAACAGACAAAATAATTTTTTTGCCATGATATTTTCCTTTCTTTGGTCAAATAGATTATACGACCCAAATCAGATAAGATGGAAACACTTTTCCTTAATACGAATTATATCACAATTGAGACTTATACTTCAATAAAATAATATAAACATAACTCTATTTTACACTATTATTCATACGATTGTACATAAAAATAATAAAAAAGCTCTTGTTATTATTCTTTAAATCTCACAATACTATAGAATTTTGAGGACAACATACTTTTAATGCAGTCAGAGCTATTTTGAAATATAAATTATTTTTTTATAAAAGTAAAAATATTATGCTTTGATCTTTCCATCATAAAAATTTTCAATCTTAAGATTATATAAAATATTTTATAATTACTATTGACAATCATTTGATTATATGATATAATCATCACACAGAATAAAACTACTATGAAAGGGCGAAATAAATGACGGAATATTATCCCGGAACAGTCGTAAAACGAAACGGACGAACCGCCAAGGAATTTATCGACGGCGTGTTTTTTACAGACGTAGGACTTACTATGGCTCAGGTTAAAGAAATAACCGGTCTCGACAGTTTCATAATACAGAACTGGGTCAGCAGAGGATGGGTAGGACGGCCGGAAGGAAAAAGATACGGTAAGGACAGATTTTCACGAATTCTTCTTATAAATATGCTTCGATCAGCGGCTAAACTTGAAGATATCGCCAAAGTTCTCGGTTACATAAACGGCGTAGTCAACGATCCAAGCGACGATATTATTGAAGAAGCGGAGCTATACGTAATGCTTTGCAACCTTTTTGACAGAATTGATATTACTCACTCTACAGGACCGGGAAAAAGCATTGAAGAGTTAGTTTTTGATTTTACATCCGATTATCAAGGAAACGGTGAATTCAGAAAAAAGCTTGAAAAAGGCATATTAACTCTCGCGTTGTGGTATATGGCCGCGCAGCAGAAAGAAAAAGCGGAAGCTCTGCTTCTCGCTATGAGTGAAACAAGTACTTTATAAAATTTTTATATTCAGAAAGGATTATAATTATGTCGTCAGTAATATTAAGCGGAGCAGCGGTCGCTATTCTATTTGTTCTTCTCGGATTTAAGAAAGGGAAATCTTCATCCGGAGCTCCGCAATGGAGTATATGTAAAAAGCAGTGGTTTTCATTATTCGGACTTCTTCTGATTCTAACGGGAAGCGTAGCTTCAGTCCCCACGGGACACACGGGAATACTTACCACCTTCGGTAAGGTTGAAGATACTACTCTTGAAGCCGGAGTTCACTTTAAAGCTCCGTATCAGGAAGTAGTCATAATGGACAACAGGGCGCAAAAGGCAAGCATCGATATGATGTGCTTCTCCAGCGATATTCAGGAAGTCAATATTAAATACTCCATAAACTATCAGATAAATAAGGAAAACGCGCAAAATATTTACAAGACGATCGGAGCCGATTACTATACCGTTATTATGGAGCCGCGCATACAGGAAGCCGTAAAAAGCGTGACGGCCGGATATACGGCGGATACTCTTATCGAAAAAAGATCGGAACTATCGACGCAAATTCTCGAAATACTTAAAGAGAATTTACAGGAATACAACATTATCGTGTTGAATACGGCTATTGAAAATATGGATTTCTCCGACGCCTTTACCGACGCCGTCGAGGCGAAGCAGGTAGCGGAACAGGATAAGCTTAAGGCCGCGATCGAACAGGAGCAGAAAAATATCGAGGCTAAAGAATCGGCGAATCGTCAGATAATCGAAGCCGACGCAGCGGCCGAGGTAAAAAAGAAACAGGCCGACGCCGACTATTACGCAGGTGAAAAAGAAGCTCAAAAGAACGCCGAGTTGTCTAAATCACTTACGGACGAAGTTATACGCTACTATTATTCCGGTAAATGGAACGGAGAGCTTCCGAATATCGTAGGCTCTGAAGCAGTTCTTCCCGTTCTCGGAGACGTTGGAACTCCTTCAACTCCAGAAGCTTCAGAATCCGGCGATTAAAACGGCCATTAAATATCTGCGATTAGATTGTTATTTAAGGCTGATAAAAAAGTAATTTTATAAATTAATTTAAAGGACTCGGACGCGCTGAATTTTAAGCGTTTTCCGAGTCTTTATCTTCTTTAAAAGGCTTTCAAATGTTCTTAATGCACAATATATAGACTTAATTTTTATGCAACAAGTATAAAATTTATGTATGTCTCTATAGTATATTGATTTTAATTGGTACATTGTGTATAATTAAATTATACAACTGATATAATTTTAGTCTGTGATATATAATTTGTATTTCATTCGATGTAAAAGAACATTTAATTCTTAAATACTTATGTTATTTTTTGCCGACGCTTGAGCTCATATATACATATATGAAATCTCTTTCTCTCCGTACTAAACTTGCTTAAAAAGATAAATTAAAAAAAATGGGCTGAAAATTATTTATTTTGAATTAGGAGGATTTATCATGAAAAACAAAAAAGCGATTGTTATAACGTCCGCTGCAATAGTATTCACAGCGGTTGCTACGGCTTCAATTTACGCCGCGTTCAATTCAATTTCAGATAACACGATACCGGAAGAGAATCTCCCGACTCCTATCATTCAGGATGAAACTCTCGACAGAAATTCTTTCCCCGCGCGCGAGGGAGCGGAAGAAGAAAAACAATACGTTAATGACAACGGAGAAATCAAAGAACTTAAGTATTCGTACACGTTAGAACTTCCGAATAATAAATATTGGGATGTTTATCTTGATTCTGATAAAAACGAATATAAATACGATACAAATGGTAATTTAGCAGGATACTCCGACAACCTGCAAAAAGGCTTTAATGAAGAGAATGAAATTAATCCATATGTGAATTCAAAAGAAAAAATTATGGCGTCCAAAGCGGAAGATCATTTCAAAGAAACTTACGGCGATCGCTTCAACGGCATGATATTTAGAGACTATAGTAATGAAAGCGATTATTATTCTATAAGCTTTGCTCGTGTTTACGGAAAAGACGGTTTTGCAAGCGGAGCTACATGTCAGGTAGTTTTCAATTCTGACGGCAGCATAATGTACAGTAACATTTACGATGGAGAAGAATACGATAGTTTCAACGCGTCTCTCTGCGAAAACGTTACAGAATACGAGGTCGTCGCTCGTGCAAAGGAAAATACGGACGAAATATTCGGACATTGCAATATTGTTACAAACGACGTTAAAGGAAATATAAACGCAAAAGTTATCGACGGTAGATCTGTTCTTATAGCTACCGTAGTTATTACAGCCGAAACGTATCCGACCGAAGAAGAAATAGAAAAATATGACGTTACCATAGCATACGGCGAACAACCTACCTTTGCTTACCGCTACGTTTACGATCTCGAAAACTGATTTCGCTTAAAAAAGCCCGCTTTCTAAAATGGAGGCGGGCTTTTTTAAAAAACGACTTTAGAAGAAATAAAAAACTTTTTTAATTATTACTTGCGCGGTTTATTTTCATATCTTAAATTGAAGGAAATAAAAATCAGCGAAATAAATTCAAAAGTCGTAGACGAAAAATCTTTTTATCAGGTTATATTATTTTGAAACCCGATCAGAATCCTTCCAAAGGATATGTGGATAAGTATGATATAATATTAGCTTATAGCGCCAACATGCTTTCACACTCAAATTTTATTACTATATTAGTGAAGAGATTTAAATAATAAATAAGAATTTAATTTAAAATTCTCTCTTACCAAGAATTAAATATATGCCTTATATAGTAATAATAAATTCTTTATCGTAATGTTCTAAAATCTATTTTATTATAAAGATCTGAAATACAATTTATATTTGAGAATTCCGGCGCGGCTTCAATTTTACAATTATATGTAATTTATCATTTGCTGCTATTGTAACTTAAGCCGCGCGGATTCTCATTACGATTTATTCTGTTTTTACCGCGATTCTAATACTTCTGTAATCATAGTCTACTTCGTCCAATATGCGTGTAGTAAGAATTCGCATTAATGTCTCGGCGTCGTAATGTGTTTCCACATATAGAGCGTCGTCTATTTTCAACGGGCTCCGCATTTTTCCCGTTTCACTTCCAAGAAGCACGCGGTTTCTGCCCAGAATCTTACCGCGCAGATCCATAAGACGCTGACGCTTAAATCTGTCTTTACAACAATCTTTAAGAATTTCTTCTACTACTCGCTTCCATGTAGGAGTTTCTTTACGCGCTCCGTCTTTGAATACTATTCCAGTAGGACGCTTACCTTTAAAAATTCCAACGCCTACGTCCAGCGGATAAATACTTTCATAGTTTTTTTCCGTAGTCGAGTCGTTTCTCTTTTCGTTTGGAAGCTCTTTTTCTATTTCACTCGTTATCTTATCTATCTTTTCGTCGATTTCACGAATGAGTTCTTCTCTAAGTCGGTAAAGCTCCCGTATAATATCCATAATATTATCCTCCTTTAAGTATACATTGCACGTGCTACATATATTATTCTGCGGTTTATTTCTTTTGTCAGCTACTTTTCTATAAATTAAGTTTTTATTCGTTATCGGATGGACCTTTTTTACTTATCTTATCTATAAATAAAATATCGTCGCAACTATGCTGTCGCATAGGAAAGTTTTTTACATATTTATCTTCTTATCTTTTTGTCTAATTTATCTCATCTTGCCTTAAATTCTTGACTTTTCAGAAGATTTGTGATATACTTTATTTTGTATAGTTATATATATATGAAGATTTTTACCGGGCTTGAATTGCTCGTCGGCCGCTGAGAAGGCGGCGACAATAAACTTGCGATAACTTCATGGAAAGGATACCGTATGCAAAAAAACGACGATCTGTCCGCCATCTGGAAATTCATGTACGACAATATGATAGAAGATCACGCTATCACCGTCACGGCGATAGATCTGTGGTTCGGTAATTTTGATCTCAGAGAGATCACGGATGAAAAAGCAGTGTTTGCAGTCGACCAGACTGCAAAAGTCGACATCATAAAAAAAAGATATACCGACTATTTAAAAGAACATCTCGATAGAGTTATTGGCTTCGCTCCTCCTAACATTGAAATATACGTGGACGAATCTCTCAGAGGCGCTCCTCCGGTAGGCGAGGGAATCATATCTCCTCTGCGTATGGCCAAAGAAAACATGGCTCGAAAGCAGGCCGAAGCCGCAAAGGCTGAAGATCAAAATAAAAAGGCGGATTTAAAATCTATACCAAATAAAGAAGGTATATACGGCGTAATGAGAGAAGAAACGGCTTCTGACGAGGAATACGAGGAAGAAAACCTTTTCTTTGAAAGCCGCGCTATGGAAATTGAAGATAAGCAAATAAAAAAAGAATCTCAGATAAGAGCCGCCGCCGAAGAAGTCGATCCCGAAGAGGTTCTCAGAGGGACCGGAGAGAGAAGAATCACTCTAAACACGGACTATACCTTCGAAAACTTTATAGTAGGTTCATCCAACAGCTTCGCGCACGCCGCATCGCTTTCCGTCGCCAACTCTCCCGGAGGACAGTATAATCCCCTTTTCCTCTACGGAAACAGCGGACTCGGTAAAACTCATCTGATGTACGCTATAGCCAACCGCGCCCTTGAGAAAAATCCTTACATGAAAGTTATTTACGTAAAGGGCGAGGAGTTCATGAATCAGCTTATAGACGCTCTGCGCGTTAAGAAAAATTATGAATTCCGGGAAAAGTACAGAAAAGCGGACATGCTGCTTATCGACGACATACAATTTATCGCCGGTAAGGAATCTACTCAGACCGAGTTTTTCCACACGTTCGACGCTCTTTACGAAGATCACAAGCAGATTATCATAACCTCAGATAAGCCTCCGAGAGAGATAGAAAATCTTGACGACCGAATAAGAAGCCGATTCGAATTCGGACTTATCGCCGACATCAAACCGCCGGACTATGAGCTTCGTCTCGCCATACTCAAGGAAAAAGCGAGAAGCAATAATCTTGAAATACCTCAGGACGTTCTCTCTTTTCTTGCTGAAAAGCTTCAATCTAATATACGTCAGATCGAGGGAGTTATTAAAAAGCTGGGCGCAAATCATTTTCTCTCGGGAGTTCCCGTTACTATGGATATGGTCCGCTCGTCGGTTCCGGAATTCATAAGAGAAAGCGAATCGCTGAATGATTTCGTAGATAAGATAATTCTATGCGTGTCCGAAAGGTATAAAACCACTCCGGAAGACATACTCGGTCCTAAAAGAAACAAGGAAATAAAAAACGCAAGAAACATAGCCATGTATATCGTCCGATCTATGACCGGATTATCTCTGCCTAAAATAGGAAATATATTTAACCGAGACTACAGCACGGTTCATTCTAACCTTTCGTATTTTGAAAAACAGGTATGCTGCGACGCCGTTCTCGACGCTGAAATACGAGATATTGAAAAGGAAGTAAAGAAGAGATAATAAAACCTTAGAAATATGCTTCTTCTTTTTCATAAAAATTTGTTTAGCCGGCTCTTGAAGCTAAGTTTTACTACAAATAATTTTACGATTTTTCCATAGAAGCGTGCGCCGATAACAATCTAAGGAGCTTCTATCCAAATAAACTTGCAAACGAGTATGTTCCTGAAAGATCGACAGACGACCGAATGCCCGATGTTTTTTCTTTACAATGCCGGAAGAAATGGAATTGTTGGTGAAGGAACGAGGGCTTGAAAAGATAAAAAATCTCGGAACAAATTTTATGTTTACCATGAGCATTGCAGACGGCATGCGACGAGCAGTTCGAGCTGATGCGATCGTTGTATGATAAAACGACGTCTTATGAGTCGTGCGCAGGTTTGGCTGATTACGGTTTTTTTATTTGCAAAAAGCGATAAAATAATAGATGTTTACAATTTTTTATATTTATTTCAATCATAAAATAAATCATATATACGCTTATGTATTTGAAAGAAACCAATAATTATGTTTTTAGCTTAATTAAAAAAAACTCGCGTCACATTTATATTCAACAACATTATTTCGAGCTATTGGAATAAAATCCTAAAACTTATCTAATAATATCGCAAAACTTTAGGTTTTCAACGTTCGGTTTATATAAGCCGTTTAAAACGCCTTAAAACCCGTATGATAAACTTTTGAAAACTTTGTCTCGACTTTATTTTAAAGGGTTTAAATGCTGTTGAAAACCGTTTTCATAGTTTTAAACAGTCGTGTTTAATCCGCGCATTAAATTTCAAAGAAACATAATATTTAAATTTCTTTTTCAACATCGCGCATAAAAATCTTTTAAACTTACGCATGTTGAAAAACATAAAAACATTCCATATATTGGATAATACTTGATTTTTCTATTTATTTTTTACGTTTTTTCGATTTTTATGTACGCAATAAAAAGTTTTCCAATTTAAACTCAATTAGAAACTTTGGAAAACATTAGGCTGAGTTTCCCTTTAAATAAGGGAAATTTAGACTTTTGAAATGTTTGATCCTCCCCTACTACATACTACTATTTCTTATATTTAATTAAGAGTATCTACTCTATTCTTTATCGCGCGAGGAAATCCGTAAACCGGTATACAACCGACGACGCGAAATATAACGCGAACCTAACGACGAAAAATAAAAGATTAATTTTCAGAAAGAAGAAAATATGAAAGCTGTATTTGATAAAGCGAAACTAATCGGAGCTCTCACTCCGGCCGCCGGCATCTCTCAAATAAAAAATACTCTTCAGGTAATAGAAGGTCTGCTCTTCGAGTGTCCTCCTGATCCTTCAATGGGAGCCTTCGACGGAGACGGGACGGACATATGCCGTATTTCCGCGTTCGACCTTGAAAAGGGACTAAGGAACACGGTGGAATGCAAAATATTTGGAGAAGGAAAATATGTAATCAACGCGTCCAAAATACTTCAGATAGTGCGCGCCCTTCCCGACGGAGAGATAACTATAGAGGTGGACGACAATTATCGCGCGGTTCTTACAGGAGGAAGCAGTTCCTTTGAAATATCCGTGTCCCCGGGAGAAGATTTTCCTATGATGCCTCAGATGAGAGGCGAAAGAAGATACGATATTCCGCAGCATATGATACGCAGACTTATTAACGAGACTATGTTTGCGGCGGCTCAAAACGATCAGAGACCGGCTTTCAATGGAGAGCTGCTTAAAATAGGAGACGGTCGTATAACTATGGTCGGTTGCGACGGAAACAGACTATCCTGCGCTTCCGCTCCATACGAAACTGAAACGGCCGGATGCGAGATAATCATTCCCGCTAAATTCCTCTCTGAGCTTGTTCGAATGCTCAAAGACACAGAGGAAGAAACCACCATGATAATAGGTCTTAAGCATATTATCTTTAAAATAGATTCCATATACTTCTTCTGCCGCATGATAGAGAGCAAATATATGGATTATGAAAAGGTGCTTCCCGGTTCTTTTGAAAGTCAGGTTTACGTTTCCGCGTCGGAGCTTAGGGGCGCCCTCGAGAGAGCTTCAATTATCAGCGAGGATAAACTCGGAGGCAACAGCAAGGCCATCGTAAAAATGATATTCGAAAGCGGAGACATAAATATTTCAGCCGTGTCGTCCAGCGGAAGCATATACGAGACCGTTCCGGCCGCTATGACTGGAGACGAAATGACGATAGGCTTCACATGCCGGCTGCTGCTCGACGCGCTGCGCGCCGTTCCGGAAGAAGCCCGTACTGTTCGCGTGGGTCTGAACGGTGCGGATAAAGGAATATGCATAGAGGGATGTAAAGGATCGAGATTCATAGATATAGAGAGCGCGCCTATTCCCGATTCATACGATTCAGATTCGAAAGAAAGCGAAGATGAAAAAGAAGGCGGAGACGGATTTGATTTTCTACATTTCGTTATGCCTCGGCGGATGAATAAGTAATATGCTTGTGCACATAGGAAACGGACGTTTGGTAAGGGACTGGGACGTAATCGGATTTTTCGATTTGGACGGTTCCGTAACTCCGGCGGACACGGCGGAATTTTTGAAGAAAGCGGAGAAGGACGGCAGATGCGATTCAGCAGCGCTCGATTTGCCGCGAAGCTTCGTTCTTAAGTCAAAGGCCGACGGTATTTCCGCGGGAATGTTCGTAGGGGGAAAAAAACGTAAGAGCGATGATTTATCGGCGGCTGGAAGATTCAAGGACGAAAGTCGGGGCGACGAGGTTATTTTGACTCATATTTCATCCGTCTCGCTGGCGGGACGAGCGAATAAACGAATAAGCGGCGACGACTTGACAAACGACGGCTCGTCTCTTAAAAAGACCGACTGAATTTGCAGGCTAAATAAAAAATTATCCGGGCGGGCTGCGAGGAGAATCCGAAAAAAAGCGGCTTTGCCGGGAACCTCAATAAATCTTGAAATCTTGAAATGGAGAGAATAATGGAAGAAACGGAACAGATTAAAGATTTTACCGAAGAAGAAGAGCAGGAGATGAATTCCGTATCTCCGGATTCATACGACGAGAGCCAGATACAGGTGCTCGAAGGACTTGAAGCCGTAAGAAAACGTCCTGGAATGTATATTGGAACCACGTCTGTTCGCGGACTTCATCATCTTATTTACGAGATCGTGGACAACTCGGTGGACGAAGCTATGGCGGGCAGATGCGATAAGATTACTGTCGTACTTTATCCGGACGGATCGGTTTCCGTCGAGGATAACGGACGAGGAGTTCCGTCTCAGACTCATCACAAGACCGGGCGTCCCGCCATGGAGGTTGTTTTTTCCGTTCTGCACGCCGGAGGAAAGTTCGGCGGAAGCGGTTATAAAATATCCGGAGGACTTCACGGGGTCGGAGCGTCCGTCGTTAACGCTCTGTCTGAATGGTTTGAGGTTGACAACTGCTACGAAGGAAAAAGGTATACTATCCGTTTCGAACGGGGCAAGATTACCCGTCCTTTCGAGTGCGTGGGAGACGCGGGAGACAGGCACGGTCTTTTCGTACGTTTTAAGCCCGACGCCGAGATATTTACGGATACTACTGAATTCGACATGTCCATGCTCCTTACAAGACTTAGAGAGCAGGCTTTTCTGAACGCTGGAATAAACATTGTAATACGGGACGAGAGACAGGCCGCGACAGACGAGTTAAATCCTGGAGAAGACGGGAAATACGACGGAGACCGCGACATTGAAAGATTGCTCGACGCGGCAAGAGAAGAGCGGGAGGAGACGGCGGAATATCAAAAGGACGACGAAATTTCCAAGTCGGATAGTTCCGGTAATAAAGACTCGGACGAAAGCGATAAGCGCGAGTTTGTCGACGAAAACGGATACATGGTTCACGACCTTCTTTACGAAGGCGGAATAAGAAGCTTCGTAGAGCATCTTAACTCAGCTAAACACGTGGGACTGATACATCCCGACGTTATCTATATGTGCGCCAAAAAGGGAGACATTACGGCGGAAGTTGCAATGCAGTACAACGACAGCTATAACGAAACAATCGTCACTTTCGCCAACAACATGGCTACTATCGACGGAGGAACTCACGAGACGGGATTTAAGAGCGCTATTACTAAGGTGCTGAACGATTACGCGAGAAAAAGCGGCGCGCTCAAGGATTCGGATAAAAACCTTTCGGGAGAGGACGCGCGCGAAGGTCTTTGCGCCGTTGTTTCCGTGAAGCTTCCCGACGCGCAGTTTGAGAGCCAGACTAAGGCCAAGCTCGGAAACAGCGAGGTACGAGCCATAGTCGATAATATCGTATCCGTAAAGCTTGCCGAATACTACGAGGAAAATCCTTCAGTGGCTAAGGCGATACTTGAAAAATCTCTTGCGGCTTCCCGCGCGAGAGAAGCGGCGAGAAAAGCGAGAGAACTTACCAGGCGCAAAGGCTTCCTCGAGGGCTCGAGCTTGCCTGGTAAGCTTGCGGACTGCAACGATAAAAGAGCCGAGTTTACGGAAGTCTATCTGGTAGAGGGAGATTCCGCGGGAGGATCCGCAAAAAGCGGCCGAGACAGCCGTTATCAGGCGATACTTCCTCTCCGGGGAAAAGTGCTCAACGTAGAAAAATCGCGTCTTGACAAGGTATACTCAAATCAGTCTTTGATACCGATTATACAAGCTTTAGGATGCGGAATAGGCGAGGACTTCGATATAAGTAAACTTCGCTACGGCAAGATAATAATTATGGCGGACGCGGACGTTGACGGAGCTCACATTCAGATATTGCTGCTTACGTTTTTCTTCCGTCATATGAGACGTCTCATAGAGGACGGACACGTATTTTTGGCGCAGCCTCCTCTTTATAAAATAAAAGGCCGCGGAGGAAGGGAAAAATACGCGTTTTCAGACGCGGAGCGCGACGCTATAGTTGAGGAGATAGGCGGAAACCTGTCTGTAGAGAGATATAAAGGTCTTGGAGAGATGGACGCAGATCAGCTTTGGGAGACCACCATGGATCCGGAGACCCGCACTCTGCTGAAGGTTGAAATAGACGACGCTATGAGGTGCGACGAGGTTTTCTCTCTTCTCATGGGAGACAAGGTCGAGCCAAGACGCGAATTTATACAGCAGAACGCAAGATACGCGGAAAATCTCGACGTATAAGACGCGTTATGTCTCCGGCGAGAAGCGAGAGCGTACGAATGAGGGCGGCGAGAGTTCTGTATTAAAAAAAACACAATTTTCCCTTGAGGATCGCCGCGTTTCAGCAGCTTTAGAAGCCAGACAACGCGCATATAGAATTTCAGCGTTCAAATCTATCTCGCGAGAAATCTTTGACGCCTCCGAGAAAGTTTTTGGCCGGGTTTTTTCATGAAAAAGCTTTATAAAGACTGTTTGACAAACAAAATATATAGGCGATTTCTGATAAAGGATATATCAAAGTATAACGTATACAAACCGCCGGAAGAAAAAATATTTTTAAACAATACTAAGTAAAGGCATGGTGATAGAATGGCAGTATCACATAAAAACGATAACATAGAATTTCCAGACCAAACTATAGTACCAATAAATATGGAGAAGCGCGTGCAGAAAGCGTTTCTTGAATACTCCATGTCTGTTATCGTGGCCAGAGCGCTGCCGGACGTAAGAGACGGAATGAAACCGGGACAGCGGCGTATTATGTACGCTATGTACGAGGATAATCTTCCCTCCGACAAGCCGTTCCGAAAATCGGCGACTACGGTCGGTAACGTGCTAGGACGTTATCATCCTCACGGTGACTCGGCCGTTTACGGAACTATGGTTCGCATGGCTCAGGATTTTTCATATCGTTATCCTCTGGTTCAAGGTCACGGTAACTTTGGTTCCGTCGACGGAGACGGAGCGGCGGCGTATCGTTATACCGAGGCCAGACTGTCTAAAATTTCAAACGAGATCATGGCGGACATCGAAAAAGACGTTGTGGACTGGATTCCTAACTTCGACAACAGCCGTAAGGAGCCCACCGTGCTTCCGTCTAAGTTTCCTAATCTGCTTGTTAACGGAGCCGTCGGCATAGCGGTGGGTATGGCGACTAACATTCCTCCGCACAATCTCGGAGAGGTTATCGACGGCGCTATATATCTTATGGACAATCCCGAAGCGGGAGTTACCGATCTTATGAGATATATCAAGGGTCCCGACTTTCCGACAAAGGCGACGGTATTCGGAACCCGGGGAATTTACGAAGCTTATTCTACTGGACGCGGAAAAGTAATGGTCAGAGCCAAAGCAGAGGTGGACGAAGAACACCGCCGCATTATCATTACCGAAATTCCTTACGCCGTAAATAAAAGCGAGCTTATAAAGTCCATGGCGGATCAGGTAAGAGAAAAGAGAATCGAGGGAGTTACAGACGTAAGAGACGAATCCGGCAGAGCGGGTATGAGAATAGTCGTAGAATACCGCCGGGACGCCAACGGTCAGGTAATACTGAATCAGTTCTATAAATATACTGCTTTACAGGATACTTTCGCTATCAATATGCTGGCGCTCGTAAACGGAGAACCGAAGGTGCTTTCTCTCCGTCAGGTTCTTGGAAACTATATTTCTTTCCGTAAGGACGTAACCCGCAGACGTATACAGCACGAGCTCGACAGGGCTCTTCACGAGGCTCACATAAACGAGGGATACAAGATCGCGGCCGACAATATCGACGAAGTGATAAATATTATCCGCTCTTCGCCGGACACCCCGGCGGCTAAAATCAGGCTGAGCGAAAGATTCGCTCTTTCCGAAGAACAGGCTCAGGCGATCGTGTCGATGACTCTTGGAAGACTTTCCGGCATGGAGCGGCAGAAGGTAGTAAACAAGCTTGAAGAGCTTTACGCCGCTATCGACGAATACAGAGCCATACTTGCCGATCCGGAGAGGATCAAGACCATTATCCGGGACGAGCTGATCGAAGTAAAGGAAAAATACGGCGACGAAAGACGGACGGAGATAGTCGAATATCACGACGATATCATGCTCGAAGACCTTATAGAGCGTCACGAGTGCGTCATAACGCTTACTCATTCCGGATATATAAAGAGACAGCCCGCAAGCTCATATTCCGCGCAGGGACGAGGCGGACGAGGAAGACGAGGTATGGCGACAAAGGACGAGGATTACGTAGAGAACGTTATTTCCGCAAATTCGCACTCCAATCTCATTCTTTTCACCAATCTCGGCCGAGTTTATACTATGAAAGCGTATAAGGTGCCCGAGGCAAGCTACAACGCGAAGGGTACCAATATCGTTAATCTTTTGGAGCTGATGGATGGCGAAAGCATTACGTCCATAGTATCCGTGGCCGACCTAAATCCGGAAAATTTGAGCGAGGACTATCTCATAATGGTGACGAGAAACGGCGTCGTTAAGAGAACAAAGCTGGCTGAATATTCCTATCAGAGAAAGGGCGGGAAAATCGCTATAAATCTCGACGATAACGACGAGCTTCTTTTCGTGGAACATACCGACGGAAAAACCGACGTTATGATAGCTACGGAGAGCGGTATTGCGGCGAGATTCGCCGAGGAAAGAGTTACCGTGGTAGGAAGAGTAGCTCGGGGAGTCAAGGGCATTTCGCTGACAGCGGGAGACAGAGTAGCGGGAGCCGTGACTATACGCCGCGACGAAGAATGGAGAGACAGCCACCGTCTTATTATGATAACGGAGCGCGGATACGGCAAGAGAGTAGACGAGAGACTTTTTGAGAACAAGGGACGCGGTATTAAGGGAATGTGCTGCTATAAGATCAGCGAAAAGACCGGTAAGCTGATCGGAATATCGTCCGTTACCTCGGAGGACGATATTCTCCTCATAACGTCGGGAGGAACCATAATCCGCACGTCTGCGGAAGGAATACCGGAATACGGACGCACCGCATCCGGAGTTATCGTTATGCGTACCGACGAGGACGAAAAAATTATGAATTTCACTACTACTACGAGGGAAAACGAGGAAGACGACGAAGAGAATGTCGAAGAAACAAATTCTCCCGATACCGATACCGTAACGGTGGAGAGCGACGCGGAAAAGGCTGAAAACAGCGAGGACGCCGACGGCGGTAAATAAATTCGGCATAAATACAGGCGAATAACTCCATTCCGTAGGCATGAAGTGAAAAAAACGCTCAAAAAGACGTTCCCGTCGTAGAAAAACCGCTTAATAAAAGAAATAAAGGAATTTTATATATGGCGAGAAAACAGGCTAAGTCTATAACCGCGCCGGCGAAATACGGCGATCAGTCCATATCTTCCCTCAAGGGAGCCGACAGAGTCCGTAAACGCCCCGGAGTTATATTTGGTTCCGACGGTCTCGAGGGATGCGAGCATTCCGTATTTGAAATTTTGTCAAACTCCGTCGACGAGGCGAGGGAAGGATACGGCTCCGAAATAACCGTCACGGCTTTTGCAAACGGTTCAATTCGGGTAGAGGACGGCGGAAGAGGCATCCCCCTTGGATGGAACGAATCCGAAGGGCGGTATAACTGGGATCTCGTATACTGCGAGCTATACGCCGGGGGAAAATACGACAATAACTCCGACGGAGCAGCGTACGAGTATTCTTTGGGACTTAACGGACTCGGAGCCTGCGCCACACAGTATTCCAGCGAATATTTTTCAGTGCGTTCTTACGACGGAGAGCGTTTGTCGGAGATGGATTTCCGTAAAGGCGAGCCGGTCGGCGAGCTGAGAGTGCGCGATCTTGATAAAAAGGAACGCCGTCATGGGACCGTTCAGACCTGGAAACCCGATATAGAAGTATTCACCGACGTAAATATTCCTAAGGAGTATTATACGGATATGCTCAGACGGCAGGCCGTCGTCAATACGGGAATACGGTTTAAATTCCGGTGGGAAGAAAGAAGCGAAGACGAAAACGGAGTCTCGGGAAGCGGAAAATTCGAAGAGCACGAATATTATTACGAACAGGGCATAGTAGACTATATTTCAGAAATAGCCGGAGACACCGCGGAAACTAAAATCGCTCTTTGGAAGCTCGAAACCAAGGGACGAGACAGAGAAGACAAGCCGGAATACAAGCTTAAATGCGATATCGCATTCTGCATGTCCAAAAAGGTGCAGGCCCTCGAATATTATCATAACTCCAGCTATCTCGAACACGGCGGTTCTCCCGAGAGAGCGGTAAAAACGGCTTTCGTTTACGCTATAGACAGATATATAAAATCCGCGGCCTCTGGATCGCAGTCTAAAGTAAAATATAATAAAAACGAATCAAAAATCACTTTTGCCGATATCGAGGACTGCATAATTTTAGTAACAAATTCGTTTTCGACTCAAACCTCGTATGAAAACCAGACAAAAAAATCCATAACGAATAAATTTATCGCCGACGCCATGTCCGCTTTTATGAAAGAACAGCTTGAAATATTCTTTCTTGAAAATCCCGCGGACGCGGACAGAATAGCGACCCAGGTTCTGATAAACAAACGATCCCGGGAGAGCGCGGAATCCGCCCGGCTCGATCTGAAAAAAAAGCTGTCCGGAACAGGGACTGATATGACCAACCGGATAGATAAATTCGTTTCATGCCGGTCTAAGGATACGGAGAGAAGAGAGCTTTATATCGTCGAGGGAGACTCTGCGCTTACGTCGTGTAAGCTGGGAAGGAACGCCGAATTTCAGGCGATCATACCCGTAAGAGGAAAAACACTGAACTGTCTGAAGGCGACGTACGACAAGATATTCAAAAACGATATAATCGTAGACCTTATAAAACTTTTAGGCTGCGGAGTAGAGATAAAAGGTAAAGTTAAAGGAAATATAGTTCCCTTCGATATGTCCGCGCTTAAATGGGCGAAAATAATTATATGCACAGACGCGGACGAGGACGGTTTTCAGATACGGGCGCTGATACTGACTATGTTTTACAGGCTCCTTCCTACGCTTATAGACGAGGGAAAGGTGTATATCGCCGAATCTCCTCTGTACGAGATAACGACGAAGGAAGAAACTCTTTTCGCATATAACGAACCGGAGAAGGCTTCGATTATTGGGGAGCTTGAAGCAAAGAAGAAAAAATATACTCTTCAAAGATCGAAGGGACTTGGCGAAAACGAGCCGGATATGATGTGGCGCACCACGATGAATCCGGAGACCCGCAGACTTATACGCGTAACGAAAGCGGACGCGGAGAAGACGGCTTATATATTCGAAACGCTTCTCGGCGACGACCTTCCGGAGCGCAAGGCGTTTATAGCTCTTCACGGCATGGAATATATGTCCGACATAGACGCATACTGAGAACGGACGCGTACTCTGGCGAAAGAGTACGACTCCTACGGAGGCTTAGCTTTTTGGCTAAAAAGTCTGATATGACACGATGAACACAGGACGAAAATATGGCTAAAGTTCTCAGTAAATAAAGCAAAGACCGCCTGAGTAAAAAAGTACCCGCGACGGATGCGATATATATTCTAATCCAAAAGAAAGGAATAGCTTTCATGAATTCTATTCTCAGCTCTATTGTATACGACTTCCGGGTTACCGGCCGCGAAAGCCGGGACGGAGCCCTTCTCACGGCGCTCTCTTCCGCAGTCGACGAAGTAAAACGAGACCGCGCCGGCAACTTCGTGGGTCTCGTGCGCGGGGCGGGCGGAGACAAGAAAAAGATAATGCTCCAGACGCACATGGACGGAGCCGGATTCGTAGCGACGGGCATAGAAGAAAACGGATTAGTTCGCTTTGGACCTACGGGAAACTTTTCTTTGAAAAGCGCCGCTTATACGGAGGCCACGACTGAGAACGGAGTTCGCGGAATAATTACTCCGGACGGAGGCTCGTCGGCGAACTTGACGGACGACTGTCTCTCATACGCTCTCGACGTAGGCGCGGCGGATAAAGAGTCGGCGGAACGCCTTGTTAAAGCGGGCGATTTTATATCGCCGGTTCCACATATGACAGAGCTGGGAGACGGTGAAAAAAATTCGCGTTTGTTCTGCGGATATCCATTAGACGGAAGAGCAGGAGCCGCGGTTCTTATAAAATGCGCGGAAGCTCTCATGAAAAATCGTCCGGAAAGCGACGTTTATATTGTTCTATCAGTTGAAGGACACAATAACTACCGCATGGCGGGAACGGCGGCCGCAAACATACGTCCGGACGAGGCTCTGGCGATCGATTACAACGAAGAGGCGAAGCCGGGAGACGGAGTATCCGTCGTCGTACAGAGAAAATATTTCGTCGCCGATCAGGTTCTCACAGAAGAATTGAGAAACCTGGCTGAAAAAGAAGAAATTAAGCATAATATATCCGTTTCCGCATCGGGGGACGCGCCGGGAAGACTGATACAGGCGGAGGGCGAAGGAACGCCTACGGCCGAGCTTGATCTCCCCGTTTCACGCCGCCGCACGGTAAGCGAAACGATAGCTGAAAGCGACATGCTCGCCGCCGCGCGTCTGGCGGAGCTATTTTGCCGCAGATTATGATAAATATACGATAGCTATCAGTAAATTCTTCTGTTTGATACATGAATACAGCCGCGGGTGATTTTATAAATACGCGGAAAAATAAATTTTAAGTAAAGGCAGGGTCGTAAAATTATGCTGGCCGTGACCTATTCCGCCGCTTTATTTGGTATCGACGCGTTTATAATCGATATTGAATGCGACGGCAATCGAGACATACCCGACTTCAAAATCGTCGGATTGCCCGACCTTACGGTAAAGGAATCCGAAAAAAGGGTTACGACTGCATTACGCTCGTTGGGGGCGGAAATTCCTGATATGAGCATCACGGTGAATCTTGCTCCGGCAGACCGGAAAAAAGAAGGTTCCGCGCTTGATCTCGGCATTTTCGCCGCCGTTTGCCGCTGCGCTTCGCTGATCCCCGACGCGGCTTTGGCTGAAAAGTGCTTTATCGGAGAGCTTTCGTTTACCGGAGAGGTTAGGCCGGTAAAAGGAGTTCTCAGTATGGCTATCGCGGCCGCGGAGAATGGGAAAAGAGATATTTTCGTGCCTTACTCCAACCTTAGAGAAGCTTCGGCCGCCGCCGGAGATGGCGCGCGGGTATACGGCGTACGCAGCGTATCGGAGCTTGTCGCTCATTTAAGAGGAAAAGCCGAGATATCGCCCGTTACGAAACGACCGGAGGATATAATAACGGGAGATTCAACCCTTGCTTCGGGCGATTTTTCGGAAATAAAAGGCCAGTCCCGCGCGAAAAGAGCCGTTGAAATAGCGGCCGCCGGAGGACATAATATTCTGCTTATCGGTCCGCCCGGTTCTGGTAAATCCATGATAGCTAAAAGGATACCGACCATATTGCCGCGGCTTACCTTCGACGAGGCCGTAACTACTACGAAAATCCATTCGGCGGCGGGAATACTGAATTGTGACGACGGCATAATCAAAAACCGCCCTTTTCGCGCGCCTCATCACTCGTTGTCCATAGCGGCTCTCGTAGGCGGCGGCCGGACTCCTATTCCAGGGGAAATATCGCTGGCTCACGGGGGAGTTTTGTTCCTAGACGAATTTCCGGAGTTTACAAAAAACGCTATGGAGGCTCTTCGCGCTCCACTAGAGGACGGAGAGGTTACTATCACGAGAGCTGCCGGACGAGCTACTTTTCCGTCGAAGTTTATGCTGGCGTGCGCCATGAATCCATGCCGATGCGGATATTACGGAAGCAAAAGAGGCAAATGCTCCTGCACACGGTCCGACGTGAATCAATATTTGTCTAGGCTAAGCGGCCCCATGCTCGACCGCATAGATATTCAGATAGAAATGCCGGAGCTTGATTTTTCCGAGCTTTCGGATACGGCTCCCGGTGAAAGCTCGGCGGCTATCCGCGAGAGGGTGGAGGCCGCGAGAGAAGCGTCGCGTCTGCGCTTTAAGGCGGCCGGATATAAGGATTGGAAGACGAAAAGCAACTCCGCCATGAGCGCGGAAGATATACGCCGAGACTGCCGTCTTGACGACGGATGCTTTAAGCTGATCGAGACCGCGTTCAGTCAAATGAATTTGTCGGCCCGCGCTTACGACAGAATATTGAAGGTCGCCCGCACCGTGGCCGACGTTTCTCACGCCGCGTCGGGAGGACGCCCCGACGAACCCGCGCCAATAGAAAAAAAGCACGTTATGGAAGCGATTCAGATGCGTTCGCTTGAAAAATATTGGGGAAGATAAGTTTTTCGGCTCGTCGCGGGAATATTTTATTCCAACATAAAAAAAACGGTTGACTTTAGAGCCTCGTATGCTGTATAATAAAAATATACGATAACGCACGCGTAACGACGACGCGTTAAAATATGAGGAGGCGAGCTCTATGGCATTTTTCGACGATATCGGCAAGAAGATATCACAGGCGGGGCAGAACGCCGTTCAAAAGACGAAGGACATGACGGAGGTAGTAAAAATCAACTCCTCCATTTCTGAAGAAGAAAAGAAAATAAATAGTATTTACAACGAGATAGGAAGACTGTACGCATCCCTGCACGAAGAAGACGCGGAACCTGTATTCGCAGACAAAATCGCGGCGGTAAAAGCGTCTGAAAAAGCCGTCGCAGATATGCGCCGTCAGATTCTCGATATTAAGGGAGTGCAGACGTGCCCCGAATGCGGTAAAGAAATTCCCGCTGGAGTAGCTTTTTGCTCCGGGTGCGGAAAACCGGTTCCAAAGCAGGAATCCCCCGCGACTGAGGCTTCTGAGAAAAAACTTTGTCCCGGATGCGGAGCGGAAGTAAAGGCGGGAACGTCTTTCTGCACTCAATGCGGAACAAAACTAAACTAATTGCATTAGTATAAGTCCGAGTATAAAATAAAAAGCCTGTTTTAATGGGCTTTGACGTCATGCAAAACAAAAAACGACCGTTTCGGGGGGGGGGGTTTTGCGCCTCCGTAGAAACGGTCGCTTGAGAAAAACTCGCGCGAAAAACTGAAAAAGAAAAACAGCCGGAGATTTGACATCGTAGGACAATCGATAGGTGATAGGCAATAGGTGATCGACAGATTACATGCGGCG
>CATKFO010000057.1 GCA_949747515.1 uncultured Eubacteriales bacterium | reverse complement strand
TCAAAGAAACTTAAAGAGTAGTTCGCTTCGCAAAAAGTTGCCGCAGCTTGCGGGCAAGCAGCTTTCGTCAGCTTGTTGAAATGAAGCTTAGTTCAACAGCTGCTTGAGGAGCGGTCAAAATGAGGAGTTCGCTCAGCTTGTGAAGTTGAGCGGAAGCCGGAGTGGGTTCCAAAAGCGGGGAGTTAGTTTAACAGCAAACTCGCATGTTTGCGTTTAAAATGTGGGTTTGTTAGATGCATGGCATAAATTTAACGTCGATGTTGAAGTATTGCTGAGGCCTCCAACGTATGATCTGCATAACACCTCGCGCCTGCTTTGCACGGCGGGAGCGAGAGAATCCGGCGTAGAGCGGCGCAAGCTCTTCAATTTGAGAAGCGTAAGCATATCTGTGGGAAAGCTTCGCTTCAAGGACTGCCGAGGCGGGATTTGATACGCTTTAAATGAAGCTTAAAGAAGCAAAATCCCGCGGGAGAGATTTGCCGCCGCAACAGCTTTTTACACTTCTTGCCTTCGGCATGAAGTTCGTCAGCCTTTTTTTCCAGAAAAAAGCTTGTACAGTATTCAAAGATAAACTCAAAGTTCAAAGCCGCGTTACTTTTCAAGTATATCCGCAATTCTGCGGCATGCAAATCCGTCTCCGTATGGGTTAGACGCGCGGCTCATGCGTCCGTAGGCCTCGCCGTCTTCCAAAAGCTCTTTAAAGCTTGAGTAAATCACGTCCTCGTCCGTTCCTACCAGTTTCAGCGTCCCCGCCTTGATTCCCTCGGGGCGTTCGGTCGTGTCTCGCATGACAAGAACCGGCTTTCCAAGAGACGGAGCTTCCTCCTGTATTCCTCCGGAGTCAGTAAGTATCATATAACTTCTAGCAAGGAAATTGTGAAAGTCAAGAACGTCCAGCGGCTCGATAATATGAATTCTCTCGCATCCCCCAAGCTCCTCCTCGGCGGCCTTGCGAACCAGTGGATTCATATGTATCGGATATATGGCCTTAACGTCCTCATGCTCCTCAATTATTCGCCTTATAGCTCTGAACATATTGTGCATGGGCTCTCCGAGATTTTCTCTCCGATGAGCCGTAATCATAATAAGCCGGCTTCCGCTCGCCCACTCAAGTTCAGAATGAGTATAATCGTCCCTTACCGTAGTCTTCAGCGCGTCTATAGCGGTATTTCCGGTAACATAAATACTGTCCGCGGATTTTCCTTCCTTGAGAAGGTTTTCGCGCGCCGGCTCTGTGGGCGCAAAATTATACTTAGCAATAATTCCGACGGCCTGACGGTTAAACTCTTCCGGATACGGCGAGTAAATATCGTACGTTCTCAATCCCGCTTCAACATGACCGACAGGTATCTGAAGATAAAAGCAGGCGAGGGCCGTTACGAAAGTAGTCGAAGTATCTCCGTGAACAAGAACTACGTCCGGTTTGACCTCTTCAAGAGCCGATTTGATTCTTTCAAGTATATTTATCGTTACGTCGAAAAGAGTCTGCCCTGTTTTCATTATGGAAAGATCGTAATCGGGCTCTACGCCGAATGCGCTCAGAACCATGTCCAGCATCTGTCTATGCTGACCCGTTACGCAAACTAAAGTCTCGATGGATTTACGTTTTTTCAGCTCTTTAACAAGAGGACACATTTTTATCGCTTCCGGCCGCGTGCCGAATACGAGCATAACTTTTTTCATAATGATCTCCGTTCCGCCGTTAATAAAACGGCAAAGTAATGCGTATGCGGAGTCGTATTCTCCGGCAAAGACAATCTTCATATTATCTATTAGAATATCATAAAAACGACAAAAAATCAAGCGATTGAGAGAGTCGCTCGAAAAAACAAAAAATCCGCACCTAAATGCGGATTTCATGACCCGTGGGGGAATCGAACCCCCGTTTTCGCCGTGAGAGGGCGATGTCTTAGCCGCTTGACCAACGGGCCGTGTCTTAACAGCTCATACAGTATACCACATCTCGTCGTATTTTGCAATACTTTTTTCGCATATTTCTGATTTTTCTTGCTTTTCTAATCTGAATCTGAGCTTTCTCGCTTAATGAGGCTTATTAAATTAACAGGTCTTTTATAGCGTCGTATCCAAATCCGACCTTATCAGCCGCGTGAGCGTCGGAACCGTAGGTTCTGCGAATCCGATATTCTCCGGCTATATCAAGTATGCGGCGCGCGGGATACGGACCATCTCCGTCAAATTTTTTATATAAAGGCGCGGCGTTGACTTCAAGCGCGATATCTCTCAGCTCCATTTCGGCAAAAATCTCCCTAAGGGTCGGTTCCGTCGCCGACGGGTCGAATTCGCCTTCAAGCGGATAAAAAACGTTCTCCGAAAATACCCATCTGTATACGTCGAGATGGGTTAAAATCTGAAAAAGCCCGCTTCTTGCGGCGGCAAGATAATTTTCAAGGACAAATAGCGCGTATTCCGTACGCGTCAGCCCTCCGCCGAAAGGAATCCCAAAACCGGATATATTCAAATGAGAAGACCCGAGAATAAAATCAAACTCTCCGGATGATATAACGGCTTTCGCCTCGTCCTCGTAAAGGGGGTGGTAGTCGATTTCAATTCCTGTGAAAATCTCAATTTCATTTCCGTACCGTTCTGAAAGCTCTCTCACAGCTCGACAGTAGTCGCCGACTCCTCCGAAAGGAATGCGGTCGTGTTCGTCTCCGGTAACTGAAAACGGCATATGATCCGTAAAGCAAACGGAGTCAAGTCCCATTTCGATCGCCCGGCGAATAAATTCTTCTCCCTGTTCAGGTTTCTTCAATATATTAGGGTGCGTATGTAAATCTGCTTTTTTCATGTCTTGTCTCCGCTTCTAAATAGGTTAGAAGATTCCCCATTAAATAAACTTATCAACGGCCCGCTGTGCGTCTGCGAATTACCGAACGCATATTCGAGACGGCGACCGTCAGCAAAAACACCGCGACGTCGGCCGCTACGACCGCCGCTCCCGTTTGAAGAGAGAATCGGCAAGCGACTGCAAACCCTATAATAAAGCTAACCTCAGATATAACGGCGGAACCGATAACGACTCCTCTGAAACTTCCCGCGATCCGTTTGGCGGAAAGCGGCGGAAATACTATAAGCGCCGAAATCATAACGGCTCCCATCATTTTCATACCCACTACGATAGTAACGGCGGTAAGCGCTGCGAGAGCTGTGCGGAACGATCCGACCTGACAGCCGACCGCCGCCGAAAACTGCTCGTCGAACGTGACCGCGAACACTTTGCGGCTGAACAACGCGAACCATGAAATTACGATAACCGCCAGAATTACGCTGAACAGCGCGTCCTTACTCGAAACGGTTATCACGGATGTGGATCCGAATAGACTGCCGCATATATCGGACGTAGTATTGTCGGAAAAATTAAAGAGAAGCGTTCCTACCGCGATAGCTCCCGTCGACACAATGGCGCAAGCGGCGTCGCCTCCTACTCCGCCCTTTTCGCTGAGCTTAAGTATAAGAACGGCGGCCAAAATAACTATCGGAATCGCGGCCTCCATGGAGTATTCAGAGCTAACGCCGGCCACGGCGGCTACGGCCAGGGCGAAATATCCAACGTGAGACAAACCGTCTCCTATCATAGAATATCTCTTCATAACAAGACTTACGCCAAGCAAAGAAGCACAAAGAGACACGAGGATTCCGACTACCGCCGCCCGAAGCACAAGAATCGTGATAAATTCTGAAGAAAATATTTCCGTAAGCGTCATTTCTCATCCTCCTCGTTAAGACATACGTGCGAGTGCGCCCTCGCCACACGTTCGGAATATTCCGAAGCGGAGCAGCAGAACGCCCCGTCCACGCATAAATGAAGAACCCTGTCAGCCGAGGAAACCGAGCTTTCAAGATCATGGCTGACCATAACTACCGTCATACCCGTATCTCTCAGAGAGCGTATGGCCGAATACATATCCGCCGCCGCGTTTATATCAAGTCCGTTAGTCGGCTCGTCGAGAATAAGGAGGTCCTCAGCCGCGCATAGAGCCCTCGCAAGAAGAACCCGCTGAGCCTGACCGCCGGACAGCTCGCCGAAAGGTTTGTCGGCAAAAGAAGACGCTCCTACTCTACGCATAGCTTCCTTCGCTTTCGCCGCCGCGCCTTTTGGATAAAACATGCCGAACTTAAGTTTTCCCACAAAGCCCGAAAGAACAACCTCCCGAACCGTAGCGGGGAAATCCCTGCTCACTCCGTTTTGCTGCGGCAGATATCCCACGGATCCGCGTTTTACTCCGTTTATCGTAATACTCCCTGAAAGCGGTTTTTTCAGTCCCAGCAAAGCGCGTATGAGAGTCGACTTTCCCGAACCGTTTTCTCCGGAGACAAGCAATATTTCTCCCCGCTTAACCGAAAACGAAAGAGAAGAAAGCACGACCGTCCCGTCGTAATCAAGGGTTATCCCATCGCATTCTATAATATTATCCATATATTTATGTAAAGCCTTTCATTTTAATTTATAAAGTCGTAAATACGTTATTGATTCTCAAAAGTTTTAGACGGTCTCAAAAACAGTATTTGTTTTAATAGTCTAGCGTTTTTATCCTTTTTCAGCGGCTCGTTAGGACGGAGGCGGTCGACGACGTTATCGAAACGCAGTAATGATCAAAGATCGCGGCGAAGCGTCGTTATCTCATGATTTCTCTGAGAACGCCCAAATTACGCCGCATAAGATCAACATATCCGACTCCGGAGTCAAGGTCTTCCCCGGAAATATTATGGCACGAATGAAGAGTCAGTATACGCGCTCCCGTTCCATCCGCGACTACGCGCGCCGCCGTTTCCTTCGAGAATTCAATCGTAAGCACGGCGGGCAGTTTCTTTTCTTTCATCTTTTTTATCAGGAAATTCAGCGTTGCCAGAGACGGCTCGGAATCGGAAGAACAGCCCGGGAACGCGGCGTAACACTCAAGCCCGTAATCGTCCGCAAAATATCTGAATGGAAAGCGATCTGCAAAAATAAGAGTTTTTTTTCCGCTTTCTTCAAAAAGAGAGAGAAATTCTTCGTCCAGTTCTTCAAGTTCTTTCACAAGCTTCTCAGCGGACGCGGTAAAATTTTCTTCATACTCGGGAACAAGCTTCGACATTTCAGACTCAATGCGGCGAATTATGTCGCGGCTGCGGCGCAGGGACGTCCAAACGTGCTCGTCAACCTCGACTTCACATTCGCTATCTCCGCGAGAGTTATGGTCATGCTCAAGACGATCATGGCTTTCCTCTGCTTCCATTCCTTCAAGGATTTCCTCAGCCAAGGCGTCCGTGCAATCAAGCATCCTGAGCACGTTGAGACTCTTTTCATCGCCTACGGCCGCAAGCGCGTCGCCTAGCCATTTGTCCGTCTCTCCGCCCACGCAAATCAGCAGGTCGCAGTCGGCGATAACCGCGATATCTTCCAAACTCGGTTCGTAGTCGTGGCTTTCGCTTCCAGGAGGGAGGAGCATTCGCACTTCTATTCCATCGCAGTCCTCTGATATACGTCTTGCAAAGTCGAAAGAAGGAAACACAGTGCAGACTATGCTCAGACGATCTCCGCTCCCTGTTTCGTAACGCGCTTTTTTTCTCGCTGCGAGTCCGCATGATGAAAAAAGAATAGCGCAGACGAGAAGAACCGGCGCCAAAGTCGATAATTTTAGATTACGTTTCATAGCGATCGCCCCTTTCCGTGTTTGTCTCCACAACTCGCGTTTCTTTATCGTCCGGGACAATATCGGCCGCGCAAACGTCGCATCTGCCGTATATCACCGTCCTGCCGGTATCCATTTGAAACCCGTGTTCCGACCTAAAATGACGCTCCATTTCCCGCAAAAACGAGCATCCGATATGAAGAATTCTTCCGCATTCTTCGCAAACTATATGCATATGAAGTTCTTTCCCGTCAGACGGAGTAAGCTTGTAAAAATCTCCTCCGTCGGAAGTAAAACGGGTAATAAGCCTCTCGTCGGCAAGCATAGACAGCGTGCGGTAAACAGTAGCCTGTCCCGCTCTTACTTCGCCGGACTCAATTATATCGCGCGCGCTGAAGCATACTTCCGGATTCTTAATAAAAAGGGATAGAATCGCGTCCCTCTGTCTGGTTTTATACTGCATCGTCATAACCTCCGTTTCTCCGCCTTCGCCGCGATGCGATAGGTCTGGCAATGTGAGAAGGTTCGCCTTACAAATAATTTTAAAGCGGCGTTAATACGAAATAGCGAAGCTTACCTTCAATTTGCTCCCTCGCCGCGTACCGCTCCTATATTCCGAAGGTACTTTACTATCTCTTCGTGTATCTCCTCTCTGGAACGCACGCCGCCCTTTTCGTCTCCGCATTCGATATGCTTCCAGCCGAGATAAGACGCGACAAAACCGGCGCTTTCATATATGAGGCTCATATAATCTCCGTTTTCTTCATGTATATCGCGATCTACTCCTTCGTTCGAGCTTCTCTTATTTCTGAGAGACGTAATCGTCGCTTCAGGAGCGGTGAGATAAACTACGGCGTCCGGCTTCGGTATTCCCAGCTTGCCAAATTCAAAGTCGTATACGTATTCGATAAAGGCGCGTTTCTCTTCTTCATTTTTTATATACGCCGACTGATATATGAGGCTGGACGTGGTGTAGCGATCAAGCAGAATCAGGTCTCCGTTTTCGTAACGTTCGCGAAGCTCGGTCTGCCAAGTAATCATTCTGTCTACGGCGTAAATATTGTTTATCACATATGGAGATAAGGTTTCTGGAGCTCCGAACTCTCCCCTCAGATATTTTTCAGTCAAAACGGCCTGAGCCGTACCGTAAGACGGAAAATGCCGGCAAACAACCGAAACGCCTTCTGAAATCAGTCTGTCCCGAAGCATCGCGTATTGAGTCGACTTACCGATTCCGTCGCCCGCGCCTTCTATAACGATAAGCTTGCCTTTGCATATTCCTCCGCCCTCAAGTTTATTCATTACGGAGTCCTACCTTTATTTAATCTAAAATTTGATTTTGATTATCATTTTCATATTATATCTTAAAAACAGCAAAAAATCAATACCCGCAGTTATTTAATTTTTTCAGCGTATAAATTTTGTTTAGGACGCCGGGACGCTTAGGCGTAATAATCGATAATGCGGCGGCGACGCGGTTAATATGACTCGAATTTTCTCTCCTTGATCCCCGATTCTACCACTTTTTGCATTTCGTGTTGTTAGCATGAAACTCTGGCGATTCTGCGAATCACAGCTTGAAGCTGAAAATTGTCTATGATATAATCAGAGCGTCAAATCTGGATTTATGGAGGATAAGAATTTGAAAATTATAAAGATAGAAGACAGAACCGCGTCGTTAATAGAACAATTATTAAAAGTGTGGGAAAGCTCTGTAACAGCAACGCATCTTTTTCTATCGGAGGACGAAATAGAAAACATTAAGAGATATGTGCCGAAGGCGTTAAAAGAAATACCTTGTTTAATCATCGCGGAAAACGAAAACAAAATTCCCGTTGGCTTTATGGGAATTGCAGGGCGACATCTTGAAATGCTCTTTATTTCTCACGCAGAGAGGGGGAAAGGACTAGGTAAAAAATTGCTTAAATATGGAATAGAAAAATATTCGGTTAATGATTTAGCCGTTAATGAGCAAAATCCTCTTGCGAAAGGTTTCTATGAACACATGGGATTTAAAGTTTATAAAAAAACAGAGTGTGACGAACAAGGCGATCCATATCCGCTTTTATATATGAGATTAGATATATAACTGCCTATTATTTAATCATTTCGACGAGTGAAAAAGTTTACGTACGTTTATCAAAACGAAAGGTAAAAGGGATCGGTTCCTCCACGGTTGACAAATCCTTCGCTATTTGATATAATTTAACGTAATATACAAAGTAAGATAGGGGAATTGTTCCTTAATGGATAACAATGAAAATATAAGAGAAGACGGTTCGTCAAAAAATCAGGAGGAACCGTTTAAGGTTAACCGCCGCGAAGGCGCGAGCAAAGGGGCGGTCGTATTCCTCGTTTTGCTGGCCGGAGCGCTTGGAGCCGCCGCTTGCTCCGCTGCGTTTTATGCCTTGGCGTTTCCATGCCTGCTGCTCGCTTCGGCCTCGATAGGTATTCTCGCCACGGTTTTCCTTTCCGCGCGCTCGCCTCTCGCCATCGCGGCTCCGCTTATTTCCGCGGGCGGAGCTCTGGTCTTAGGCGTAGGCTTTTTTACGTCTGTTCAAGGGGCGTGCGCCATAGCGCTCGTTTCCGCCCTTATATCTTTCCTCGCGGCAAAAAAAAGCGACGTCTTCCGCTCCCGTGTGGCCGTAACTCTAATTATCTCTCTGACGGCGGCGCTCGCCTTTGGCGAACTGCTTCAATTTTACTTCGGCTCCGTCGGGGCGGGACTCGACGCCATAACCGAATTCGCCGGACGTTCCGTCGAAGATACTCTTAACTCCGTATACGGTTCGTCTCTCTCGTCGTCGGTATCCTCGGCTGCGGAAAAGATGATTCAAACCGCGGTAATGCTTCTTCCCGGCGTAATCGGAGCGGCGGGAGTTATATCAACATGGATAGCTTACGGAGTAATAAAAGCGTTGTCTGTTCCGCTGAAATGCCGCGATACTTTTTTTCCTTCGGCGACTATAGCTCCGAGACCCGTTTCAGCGCTGTATATCGCGATCTTTTTCTTCTCGGCTTTATCCGGATTTCTGCCGGAAGCCGCGTATCTTACGATAATAAATCTATACCTTATTCTTTCGGTTCTTTTTTTCGGAACCGGAGTAAAAGCCGTTTTCACATTCGTTTGGCTCGTTAACGCAAAAAGGCCGAAAATTCTCTCTTTCATATTAAGCGCGGTTATAATCGCCGTCGCTTTCATGATGATTCCTCTGTTCGGAGCCATAGTCAGCTTCCGATCAAAGAAAAAAGTAGTAAAAGAATAAAAGCAATCGAGCCGGTTCGCTTAATGAAAAACTCAATATAAATTTTTGGGATACTCCATAAAAAGAGAAACATAAAGTATGAAAGGCTGTCGGCCTATGAAAAAAGACAATATTACAAAAACGCTTTCCGGAAGCCGCTCCGTCTTTATGACCGGACGGAACGCCGCGCGGCGGGTGGCTGTCATATCCGTGTATACCGTTCTGCTTTTCTCAGCGTATATGGTATACGCCGCGCGGGTCGGCTCCCATCTTCTGAGGGTAGGCGCGGTATTTATCTCAGCTTACGTGTTCGGCGTTCTTCTCATAACTTTGCTTGTGAGGAATTCCGCGGCGGCCGAAGAGGTTACAAAAGACAAAAACGCGCTCAGCCGTCTTTTATTTAACGGAATCGCGGGCATATGTTCTCCCGCGCTTATGTGCCATGGAGACGGCAGAGTTTTTTGGTACAACGAAAGCCTCGGAAATCTCTTTGATTCCCGAGGAGCTCGCAAGCTGTACGGTAAAAATATTAAAGACTTGCTCGGAGCTACCGCTGAAGAAATCGGAGCCGCTCCCCCCGACGACGGATATGGAATCACTCGGTTCGGCGACAGATATTTTATAGCCGTTTCGTCAGGAATTCCTTTCGAACGAGGAGCCGCGCTCGTAATGCTCACCGAGTCCACAGAACGAAAGATTATGGGGGACGAGCTCGAGCTCATCCACGAACGACTCGACGGATGCGAACCCGCGGCGGCATATATACTGATCGACAACCTAGCCGAAATGACGCAGTACGATAACGATTCATACCGCCCCGCCGCCGCTAGAGTAAGCGAAATACTGCGGGAATGGGCCGCCGCGTCCTGCGGAATTATAAAAGAGTATGACCGAAACAGATTTCTGCTTATAACCGAGCGGAGATTTATAGAAGAAAGCGTTGAAAAGAAATTCGATATACTCGACAAAATACGCGAGACGAGAGTAGGAACCGCTCAGCTTCCGGTAACGGTATCCATGGGAGTCTCCACAGTTCGCGGCACGTTCTCCGACAAAGAAAAATCAGCGCGAGCCGCTCTTGAGCTTGCTCTTGGACGCGGAGGAGATCAGGTCGTGCTCAAAAGCGACGAAGACACTCAGTTTTACGGCGGAAGAACCAAGGCGTCCAGAAGCCGCAGCGCAGTACGCTCGAGAGTGGTGGCCGGCGAGCTCGTAGGAAGAATATCGGAAGCGTCCTGCGTCATTATTATGGGACATAAATACGCGGACTGCGATTCATTCGGCGCCTCGGTAGGACTTGCAAGAATCGCCATGTTCTGCGGAGTCGACGTAAAAGTTATAGTGGACAAATCAGACGACTGCGTCTCTCAGTGCCTGAAGCTTCTGTCCGACGCGCCCGGATACAGAGGAGTTTTCGTTTCGGCGGACGAGGCGATCGACAGAATGAGCTCCGACACTTTCGTTATAGTCGCGGACGTAAACAATCTTGCGATCGCGGAAGACCCCGAGCTCGTCGACGCGGCAAAACGCTACGCTGTGATCGATCATCACAGAAAGCACGCGGAATTCGGCAGGGAGCCGGCTCTTGAATATATCGAGCCCACGGCGTCCAGCACGTGCGAGCTTGTTACGGAGCTGGCCGAAATAATACTTCCTCAGGACATGCTGACCGCCGCGGAAGCGAATCTGCTCCTCGCTGGAATTACGCTCGACACTAAACAGTTTACGAGAAATACCGGAACCCGAACATACGCGGCCGCGCTTCACCTGCACGATTGCGGGGCGCTGCCCGGTTCCGTACAGGAACTTTTCAAAACGGAACTCAGCGAATATAAAATGGAGGCCAAATACCGGTCTGGCGCGGTCGTTTACAGAAACTGTCTCGCTATAACCGTGTGCGGAGGAAGCGGAAACAGTTCGGCAGATAAAATCAGCGCGTCGAAAGCAGCCGAGTCTCTGATAGGAGTCCGCGGAGTAAAGGCCGCGTTCGCCATCGTAACTCTTGGAAACGCAATGCATATTTCAGCCCGTTCATCAGGAGAAATAAACGTGCAGGTTATTCTTGAAAAGATGGGCGGAGGAGGCCACTTCGACACGGCGGGGGCCCAGGTCGCGGGGGTTACCTCGGACGAGGCCGTACGCAGGCTTAAAGACGCTATCGACGAATATATGGCGGAAAACAAAATAAATTAACTCAATGCCGCAAACGCGGCGGAAGTGGAGATATATTATGAAGGTCGTACTTTTGAAGGACGTAAAAGGACAGGGAAAAAAAGATCAAATCGTAAACGTATCGGACGGATACGCGCGCAATTTTCTTCTTCCGAAAGGTCTGGCTGCGGAAGCTACCGGCTCCGTTCTGAACGATATAAAAAATAAAGAGGCCGCTCGCAGTCACAAAATCGAGGTTGAAAGAGCGGCGGCGCGCGAAATCGCCGCGAAGCTTGAAAACGTCTCGGTAAAAATCGCCGTCAAAAACGGAGGCGCGTCCGGCGGAGGAAAGCTTTACGGATCGGTAACGGCAAAGGATATAGGCGAAGCGCTTGCAAAGCAGCATGGAATCGACGTAGACCGCCGTAAAATCGCACTGAGCGATCCGATCAGGCAGTACGGATCCTATACCGTGGAGGTAAAGCTCTATAACGACGTGGTCGGAAAAATCAACGTCGTTATCTGCGAAGCCTGACGGAGGCGCGACTCGCTATGAACAACGAGCTGTCGCGAAAAGCTCCGTTTTCTCTTGAAGCGGAGCAATCGCTTCTCGCCTCAATAATGATAGACCCGTCATGTATGGACGCCGTGGCGACTCTCGTTTCAGGGGAAGACTTCTACCTTTCCGAGCACAGAGAGATATATTCCGTCATGCAGAGAATGTATCTTAAAAGCAAAAATATCGACGTAGTAACTCTCATTAACGAGCTTGCCGTAGCCGGCGTTTACGACGAATCGGGCGGCAGAGAGTATCTGAAGCTTATCGCGGAGATAGTTCCTACCGCCGCGAACGTCAAGGATTATGCGAAAATCGTTCGAGACAAAGCCGTCTTAAGACAGCTTATCGAGGCGGGAGAAGCTATATCAGAAGCCGCTTACGCCGGAGACGACGAGGCGGAAATATTAGTAGAATTTGCAGAAAGCCGGGTTTTCGCTATTGCCGAAGGGCGTGAAAACAAAAATTTCGTCCACATTCGCGACGCCTTAGAGCAGGTATACGCGAGACTTCATTCACTCAGAGAAGACCCGGAGGGAACGGCCGGAACGCCTACCGGCTTCGACGCGCTGGACAGGGTTATAATCGGTCTCGGAAACTCCGACTTAGTTCTTATCGGAGCCCGCCCGGGTATGGGTAAAACCAGCTTCGCCATGAACATAGCGACCGCGGCCGCTGAAAAACTAAAAAAAGCGGTTTGCGTATTTTCTCTGGAGATGTCCGCAGAGCAGCTCGCCAACAGAATGCTGTCGAGCGAAGCCCAGATAGAAAGCGCGAAGCTGCGTTCCGGACAGCTTGAGCCGACCGACTGGGAAGCGCTTGCGTTCGCGTCATCGCACTTGTCGGAGTGCGATATTCTGATCGACGACACCCCCGGAATTACGGTAACGGCTATGAAATCTAAGCTTCGCCGCGTAAATAATTTGGGACTTGTGGTGATAGACTATCTTCAGCTTATGCAGGGAGACCGCCGCAGCGACAACAGGGTCAACGAGGTCGGAGATATATCCCGGGGACTTAAGCTTCTCGCAAAAGAAATGAACGTTCCCGTTATCTGCTGCGCGCAGCTCTCCCGCGGACCTGAGTCCAGAACGGACAAGCGTCCCATGCTGTCGGACCTGCGCGATTCGGGAGCGATCGAGCAGGACGCGGATATCGTTATGTTCCTGTACCGCGACGAGTATTATAACGCGGAAGGCTCCGCCCAAAGCGTCGCCGAGGTTATAATAGCGAAGAACAGACACGGCTCGGTCGACCGCGTCAAGCTTGGTTGGATAGGCCAATACACAAAGTTTACAAACCTCGCTCCCGAGGACAGCTCCTTCAGCGGCTGATAGTCGTCGTGGAGAATCAACGGCCAAAACAGCTCTCTCCCGCAGCGCGGGAGGACTTCGATCGTTTTATTATTAAAGTACGGTGATTGCTTTGAGAAAAAAGAAATCGTTTTTTGACAAACAGTACCTGCGTCAAGTGATCGCGTACGCGCTCGCAGCCGTCGTTTCGGTGGGATTCGTCTATTACGTGTTCCGTCGCTTTACCGACGATCTGTCGGACGACGTGACTACTCTATATATGAAAGAGACGACCGCCTCCGACGTTATATTATGCGACGCGTATATATTAAAGGATGAAATACCTCTCTATTCCGACGCGGCGGCTTCCGGCTCTCCCGCCCCTACGGTGGCGGAAGGAGGAAAGGTAGGCGCCCGCGACAAGGTGGCGGATATTTACGTCGACTATTCTCCCGCGGTTACAAATCAGATACGCATACTTGAAGATCAGATAAGCTTCTATAAGCGATGCGCCTCGCAAAATAATTCCGGCGGAACCGGCGCGATAGACGAAACCATCGCGGGAGATATCGTATCGCTGTGCCGCGCTTCTGCCTCGGGAGACGCCGTAGGAGCCGTAGGATGCCGGGACAGGCTTCTCTCAGACATGAGACGACGCGAGGCGCTGACCGGAAAAATCACAGATTATGAAGAAAAAATAGCTGCGATTGAGAGGGAGATATCTTCTCTTCGCGCTTCCCTAGGTACTTCTCTCGGAAGCGTATACGCTCCGGAAGCAGGTTACTACTTTTCTTCAAGCGACGGTTATGAGCGAACGTTTACGTCTGAAGGAATAAGCTCGCTCACCTATTCCGCGTTCCGCGATATGCTGTCCGCGTCCCCCGAAAACACGGGAAGAACCTCCGCCGGAAAGCTGGCGAGAGATTATCGGTGGTATACGGCGTGCCCAATGAGCACGGAGGACGCGCTGTCGATGACCATAGGGCGAAGCTATACGGTGACGTTATCGAAAAACGCCCTGTATCCCATGGAAATGACGCTGTACAGAGTGCTGAACGGAGGGGACGAATCAGTAGCTATATTCCGGTGCGACAGAATTATGGAAGGCTACGATTACGACAGGGCTCAGACTGCCTCGGTAACGACGGCGGAACGGCAGGTATTCAAGGTCCCCGTTACCGCGGTTAGACAATACGACGGAGACGAAGGCGTCTTCGTTCTCGATCAGGTGACGATAGGATTCAGGCGCATAGATATAATTCGCGAGGAAAACGGATATTTTCTCTGCGCTATACCTCCTAAGGAGGAAGAAGAGGGCGAGCATCCGTGGATGCGTGAAAACGACGTCGTCGTAGTTACCGGGACGGGACTCGCCGTTGGCATGACGTACGCGCCAAAACAAAAATGATCACGCCGCGCGGCGTATAACGGAGGTCGGTATGACTGAACGGGAAAAAATAATAACCGAAAATTATAACTTAGTTAAATATAAAATTGAAGAGGCGATACGACGGCGCGGCGGCGGTGAAGACGTAACTCTTCTCGCCGCTACAAAAACAGTTCCCGCCGAGGAAATTGTTTTCGCCGCTAAAGAACTGGGCCTTCGTTTTGCAGGAGAAAACCGCGCGCAGGAATTTACGGCGAAATACGACGCGGTTTCGCCGTATCTCGATTATCAGTTCATAGGATCGCTGCAAAAAAACAAAGTTAAATACGTGGTTGGACGCGCGTCTCTGATTCACTCCGTTTCTTCAATTAGCCTTGCGGAAGAAATATCCGCGAGAGCGGTGAAATTGGGAATCACGCAAAACGTATTGCTGGAAATAAACATCGCCCGCGAGGAGTCCAAGCACGGCTTCCTTCCGGAGGAATCAGACGAAGCCATAGGAAAAATACGGGAGCTTCCCGGCGTAAATCTGCGTGGAATTATGACGATGGGCGCCGCGGGAGCCGAAAAAGACGCTTTGAGAAAATATTTTCAAAAAAGTTATGCGATTTTTATTGACAATTTCCCAAAAAAAACGCATAATATAAGTGATACAATTTTATCTATGGGTATGAGCGGCAGCTTTGAACAGGCGATTGAAGAAGGAGCGACTCTCGTAAGGGTCGGAAGCGCCGTCTTCGGAAGCAGAAACCCATGATCGCTCGCTGCCGCGTCGATCATCAATAAATCGTTATTTATACTGGAGGCAAGTTATGGGAATCATGGACAGAATTAAAAACGCGGCCGGCGGAGGAGGATACGACGACTTCGACCGTGATTATTACGACAATTTCGACGATTACGACGACGGAGCGCAGGACGAGCCTATGTCCGGCGGCATGGGACAGCCCGCGTCTTCCGGAGTAGGACAGACTAATATCGGAAACATGGGCACCACCGGCCCTATCGGAGCTATGGGAGGCATCAGTCTTTCCGGAGCGGGTTCCGCTCTTGAAATGAAAGTTGTAAAACCCCAGACCTTCGACAGCGTTTCTCAAATCGCAGATCACCTTCTCAGCAGACGCACCGTCGTTCTCAATCTTGAAAGCACAAGCAAGGAGACTGCGCGCAGACTTATCGATTTTCTGTCCGGCGTAGCTTATTCAATCGACGGCTCAATTAAGAAAATCGCTACTAACGCGTACGTTATCACTCCTAATAACGTCGACGTTGGAGACGCTCAGCTTCGCTCCGCCCGCGTTAAAGATCATGAACCGGAACCTGAGGCAAAACCAAATCCGGATATTTTCCCAGAATTTTGATTTTAGAGGGCAAATCTAGCATATAATAGCGATATAGAACTCTTTGTCTGAGCCTAGAGCCTATCTGCTATCTGCCGCATATGTTTTTGCCTGCCAAATCCGTTTTACCGCTTTACACGTGAAGCTCGGCGTCCAGCGGAAACGCCGTATATTTTATTATTCGGCGCGCAAGTTCGTGTTTGTTTATATATTCGTGTTTATATCGTTTGCGCGGCGTTGTCGCTAAGTTTTTATCCGTAAATAGATTATCGACAAAACGGCGGCTGTTTTCTGGCCGAAGCCTTGACATTACAGTGGCGGAAGTATGAGTTTTAATTCGTTGCGATTTGCGCGGTATGCGGATACGGATGAATTTTATCCGTATTACCGTAAGAGCGTCGTATCGTCCTTGCTCATGCTTTCGTCCCTTCGTTTTTTATTAAAAGAATGGAGACCGTTGTGAAATTACTTTTTTTTATTATTGTCGCCACCGTTAGGGTCTGTCTTTTTGTCCTTCAGATCGCTATGCTTCTGCGAGCGGTTTTAAGCTGGTTCAGTCCTGGAGAGGATAACGCGCTGAAGACGTTTCTGTATTCAATAACCGAGCCTTTCATCCTTCCGGTGAGAAATATTCTTTCGCGCTTTCATATTGCGGAAGGATTGCCGATCGATATTGCGTTTTTTGTTACGTTTCTCATTTTATCCCTGCTCAGGGCGATTCTCTGAGCGCTGGAATTCCGTTTTTCCATGATCCGTACGGAGGATTTATGGCCGATACTAATTATTTGATCGCCGCTAAAGCGAAAGAATTACTTAAAAAAAGCGAATACGCCCCATCATCCGGCAAGTTTCTTACGCCGGCTGAACAAATTGAATTTCATAAGGCCGTGAAAAGCATAGACTCTCACGCAATGGAAAAATTATTTTTCTGGGGCGGGTGTAAGGGAGCGGAGCGGCGTATTCCGGTATTTCTGCCCGAATATATGCTCTCAGGGCATGGCTCCGCGGAAAATTTTGAACGCGATCCGTATTCCTCGGAAAGAGAAGATTCCTTTTTATCTGCGACCGACGGTTGGGATAGACAAGAAATTTGCTCTTACGATGCGATCGTCGCGTCCGGAGGAGGATTCGTCTCCTTAACTCACCGGGATTATCTCGGTTCTCTTTTAGCTTTGGGAGTTGAAAGAGACGTAATAGGAGACATCGCGCCGCGAAGCGAATCGTCCGCGGTTATATTTTTATTACGTCCTATGGGAGCTTTCGCAGAAGAAAATTTTACTCATGTCGGCCGAGATCGCGCGACCGTATACAGGACGAGCCTGAACGAAGATTTTACGATAACCCGCAAATATGAAGAAATCGTTCTTATATGCGCGTCGACACGTCTCGACGGTATTGTAAAAGCTTTCGCGTCGGTCGGCCGCGAGGAAGCGCAGAGACTTATCGCATCAGGATACGTATCGGTTAACTACCGCGACGAGACAAGAGTCGACTTCCGACTGGACCCTGATGGAAAAAGCGTGGTGTCTGTCCGAGGATATGGAAAAATGCGTATTACCGGCGCGGCCGGCGAAACCAGAAGCGGCCGTATGAGAATAACGGCGCAGAAATATATTTGACCTTTGAAAGGAGCGTAATAAATGAGCGTGTTGAAAAATCTTCCGGCGCCGTCTTTCACGAGAGCGATCAGAGGCTACTCGGCGCCGGAAGTCGATAAATATATTGATTACGTAACCGACCGCTACTTTGCGGCGGTAAAGGAGAACGCCGCTCTAAAGCGAAAACTTGCTGAAACGGAGTCAAAGATCGGTACGCATGATGAAAAATCGCTCGATCGAGTTTCGGCAGTCGCGGCCGAGATGGACGAAGACCGACTCCTTTCCGATGCGAAAAACGAAGCGGAAAAAATTCTTAACGAGGCAAGATTTAAGGCGGAAGAAATTATTAAGGACGCGACGATTAAAGCAGAGAATTTAAGGGCCGCCCAGATTCAATCCGCGGATAACTTCCGCAAGTCGGCTGCGTTATTACACGAATCCATGACTAGGGAATACGAACGTCATATAGCCGAAATAAAAGAACTTTTCGCTGCCGCTGAGAAGCTTACGATCGAAGATAACGCGACTATAAATGAATTTGAATTTGATGAAAAAGAGACTGAAACCACGAATAACGACGCGTCTGACAGTATAAAAGATAATGATTTAAAATTGATAATAAACGAAACGCATACGGAAGAGTACGACGTCGATGAAAAAGAGCCCGAGCGCAGCGATTCATTTTTAGATTCTTCCGATTCAGATTCCGGCAGGACAAACTATAAAAAAGACTTTGAAGAAAAGAACGCCTCCGATACGAAAGAAAAAGAAGAAGATTTTTATTTTCCCGGCGACGCCGAGCCGTTAATTAACGACGAGCTTAAACGACTGATGAGATTATACGCCATTGATCTTGCGGAAAATATAAACTCTTCTCCGGACGAAAAAGCGGATGTAGATAAATCTGTAGATTCGGATGCCGTTCCCAAAGAAGATTCAGATGATTATTCAAACTCTGAAATTGACGACGAGCCTGAAGCTCCGGTAGATTCGGAAGATTTTTGCAAAGCCGGAGAAAACGACGTTCCCAACGGACAAGACGTCGATCTGTTGTCTCTCACCGCTATGAACGTAATGAAAAAAAGCCGCGGATACGCCCAAAATTCAGGTAAGAAGTAATTTAAAGGCCGTAAACGGAGGTTCTCAGTTGATTCTATTTATTTTGCTTATAACGGCGTTGACCGTTGGCCTTGACCAAATTTCAAAGCTGCTTTCAATAGCTTTATTAAAAGGCGCGGACGACGTGCAGATTATACCAGGGTTTCTGCGCTTTACATATGTTGAAAACAAAGGCGCGGCTTTCGGAATGCTCAGCGAGCACAGATGGGTGTTTATGAGCTTGTCGTGCGTGGCCCTCGCGGCTATAGCCGTATATGCTTTTTGGAAAAAGCCGCCGTCGTTCACTGAGCGCTTTTCTCTCGGCCTGATCCTCGGAGGAGGGATCGGCAACATGATAGATCGCGTTCGATTCGGATATGTAGTAGATTTTATTGATTTCCAGTTTATAGATTTTTACGTATTTAATATAGCGGACGCCGCAGTTTGCATAGGATGCGCCATACTTTTTATATGGATGCTCAAAGACGAATTTCTTCAGAGAAAGAAAACCGGATCGGCAAACGGAGGCAAGGAATGAACGGAGACTCAAAACGAAAGAACTTCACCGGCAATGGACGCCGCGAATCAAATGAAGAACTTCACTCCTCCTACGCGTCAATATACGACGAGGGCTATGAAAAAATCACTATATCTGTTGAAGAAGGTACGGAAGAACGCGCGGATTCATATTTAGCCAAAGCTACCGGACTTAGCCGTTCATCCGTGCAGAAGCTGATCGCAAAGGGACTTGTAACTCATAACGGCGTTTACTTGCAAAAAAGCTGCGTCGCGCGAGGCGGGGACACATTCGAAACGTACCTCACGGCTCCGGAGCCACCGGAGGCTTTGCCTGAAAATATTCCCCTCGACGTAGTTTACGAAGACCGGGATATAATCGTAATTAACAAGCCGCAAGGAATGGTTGTTCATCCTGCGCCCGGACATTCTTCAGGAACTTTGGTCTCCGCATTGCTCTACCATTGCGGAGATTCTTTATCGGGAATAGGCGGAGTTCTTCGTCCGGGAATTGTTCATCGTATAGACAAGGATACTGCGGGACTGATTTGCGCCGCAAAAAACGACGCAGCCCACCTTTCTCTTGCGGCGCAGCTTGAAGACCATTCCATGCGGCGGACGTACGAGGCGATTTTATGCGGACGACTTCCGGAAGAATCGGGAAAAATAGACGCCCCTATAGGACGTCATCCAAAGGACAGAAAAAAAATGGCGGTAATTAAAGGCGGGCGCGCCGCTGTAACGCACTACCGCGCGCTTGAAGAATATCGGGGATTTACGCTGGCTGAAATGAAACTTGAAACCGGACGTACCCATCAGATTCGCGTACACACGTCTCATATAGGGCGGCCCGTGCTCGGCGATCCGATATACGGCGGCGTAACTCAATTTGAAAAGCGTCACCCTTCCATCTGTAAGGGACAATTTTTATTCGCGAAGGAGTTATGCCTTACTCATCCGTCGACGGGAGAGCGAATGACGTTTCAAGCCGATCTTCCGGACAATTTTAAAGAAGCGGTAAGACTGCTCCGCCAGCTTTAAAGTATCGCTTCATATACGTCGGCATCCATTTGTTCGACAAGATTTTCTAATAATAAAAAATAGAAATACATATTTTAATAAGTCTTTATTTTTGGGAGGAAGCCGTGTTAAAAAATACTATTTACCGTTTGGAGACGGAGAAAAAACTTCGTATAGGATTCTTCGGCGGCTCGATCACGGACGGGACAGGATCGACTAATTTCGAAAAAACAAGTTATCGCGCTCGCGTAACGGACTGGTTTCGCAACGCGTTTCCGGAATCTGAAATTATCGCCGTAAACGCAGCTATAGGGGGAACGGGAACTGGATACGGAATGTTTCGCTGTCAGGCCGATTTGCTTTCAGACAAACCGGATCTTGTATTTGTTGAATTCGCCGCTAACGACTGGGGCGACTCGTACGAAAACGTTTTGCCGCAAGCGGAATCTATTTTCCGCCAGATTCGCCGCGCCGATCCATATACGGACGCGGTAGCCGTGTTCTCCGTATACGACGATATTGCGGAAGAAATAGAACTTGGAATAGAATACGAATCTCGCAGCGCCATAACGACCGCGGCTCATCATTATGGAGTTCCGACCGTCGACGCAGGCGCTGCCTTTCTTATGAAAATTATTCGAGCGGGAGGCATCTTCAGCGATTTTATACCAGACACTCTGCATCCCAACGACAAAGGTCATAAAATTATGGCGGATACTATAATCGGAAGACTTAGCGCGTGGATGGACAAGGATCGCGCGGAATTAAGAGGCTCGGAAGGGAGTTCTTGCGGTAATATAGCTCTTACACCGCGCGAGACGCCGAAGCTGCTATGCGAAACAACCCTCGAATATGCGCGGCTGGTTGAAGTAACCGCGCTTGAGAATCTCAGGCTAAACGGTTTTACCGTTGAAAAGAACGATGATTCGAAGAGATTCAACGAAATGCTTGAAGCGACTCATGCTGGAGACAGCTTTTCGTTTACATTTAAAGGCAGGGGCTTCGGATTTTGCTGGGGAAGCACTAATATCAACGGAAACGTAAAGGTGGAAATAGACGGAGGCGATCCGGTTATCGTCCAAAGTTGGGACCACTATGTACGCTGTTTCCATCGTTTGAGAAGCGCAATCGTTACGACAAATCTTGATCCCGAAAAAACGCACAGCGTTACGGTAACCGCCGAGCCGTTCCAGCCCACAGAACAATCGCCGGACGAGGCGGTTCGTATAGGTTCCATATTTATGTGCTGAGTTTATTGCCGTCGGCTTTTCGGAAAAGGCTGACGAACTTTATACCGAAGGCAAGAAGTGTAAAAAATATTAACGGAGAGATAAATTCTCACAAGCTTTTTTCTGGAAAAAAGCTTTACCAAAAAAGCTATAGCGGCGGCAAAAGTCTCCCGCGGGATTTTGTTTCCTTAGGCTTCATTTGAAGCATCGTTCAATCCCGCTTAGGCATCCCTTGAAACGATGCTTTCCTACAGATATGCTCGCGTTTGTCAAATTGAAGAACTTGCGCCGCTCTATGCCGGATTCTCTTGCTCCCGCCGTGCAAAGCAAGCGCGAGGTGTTATGCGGCGCATATGTTGGAGGTCTCAGCAATGCTTCAAACATCGACGTTAAACTTATGCGCCACATCTAAGACCCGCATTTAACAACAAAGCCTCGTTTTGAACCCCATCATTCGC
>CATKFO010000056.1 GCA_949747515.1 uncultured Eubacteriales bacterium | reverse complement strand
TAACGAACGGAACGTCCGCAAACGAGTTCTCTCCTCAAAACGAGTGCACCAGAGCTCAGATCGTTACTTTCCTCAACAGATTTGACTCAAATAAATAATATTTTTAGTATAACCAGAAACGCGGGTCGGCTTATGTTTTGCCGTCCCAGGGTAAACAATCCGACATGTCGATTTGCACAAATTATAGAACTCATTTTTGTGTATTGTGCCTGCCTTATATTAAAGTACATTAAATCTACTTGACATTTAAGCGATATTGTGGTATAAACTTATAATGTCAATATACCGTAGAGCTTGCTCTGCAAGTTATTGAAGATAAAGATATACTCAAAGAGGTAAGAAAATGAAAAAGTTTTTCTCAATTATCCTCGCGGGTTTGGTTTCGGCCTCGGCGCTGGCTCTCGGCGCGGCAGCCGATTCCTTTAACCCCAATGGAGGATGCGATATCGCAGTATCCGTAAAAAAAGCTAATCCCGCGAACGTTGTAAAAGACGGCGTTATCGGCGCCGGCGAGTATGAAAGATTTAACGTGGATAGCAATTCGCTTACTCAGACGTACGGCAGCAATACTCAGATGATCGATTACGCCGAAGCTATGGCGGAGACCATGGAGTACTATTTCTCATGGGACGATGTGCACGGCCTTAACTTCGCCGTAATTTGCCGCCCCGGTATCGAGATTGTTCAGAACTTTACCGAGGGAACTGACAGCGAAAAGCCCGGCGACGATTTTATGACTAATATCGGTCTTCAGATTGAGCTTGACTATGCAAATCCTGCGGATCGCGGCGAACAGGGTCTTTTCTACTATGCGATTTCCAAGAATCCCGCTACGGGCGCATACCTTAAGGGACACTACAATCAGCTCGGTCTTACCGGCGCTTATAATCCAGCAGCAGGTCAGGACTTTGTAGTTAACTATCCCGGCGACGGGTCCGTTGTTTACGAGTGGTCCGTTCCTTTCGCTCACTTCCTTAACAACGCCGCCGCAGGCTCCTCCTTTGGATTTACTACCTGCGCCATGGCCGGCAGCTGTACTCAGGATACCGCTTTCCAGGATTGCTTCGGAATATCGTTCGGCGATTACGGCGGATTCCTTGTAAAGATGGACAAAAATAACGAGAATAATAAACAGGCAATCATGACTCTTTCAGCAGACGAGATTCCCAGCGGCGAGCAGCCTGACAATCCTCCGGCAGACGATCCTTCGAACGGCGGCAATACCGGAAATACAGGAGACAATAACAACGGCGGCGATAATAACGGCAACGCTGGAAACGCTGGAAATAACGCCGGCAACGGAGCTAATACTAACAACAACGGCGGCGTAACTCCCTCCGGAAACAATAATAACAATACTTCCGGCGGCAGCAATACCAAGGCTCCGAGCACTGGAGACGCAGCGGTAATTCTCGCGGCAGTTTCCGCGCTCTCAGCTTGTGGAATTGCATTTAGTAAGAAACGCCGCGGTTAATTTACGATCATCTGAATACTTATGAAAAAGGGCCGCGATTGATCGCGGTTCTTTTTTTGCAGCATCACACGAATTTAAATTAGCGACGCAAACATAATAAATTTTCCGTCCCGTATACAATATTTTATTTATTTACTGTCCGAATACGACCTTTCTCTCGTAAATGTTCTGATATAATCGTTACACTATATACGATTAAAGAACAAAAAAGAAAGGACGCTGAAAAAAATGAAACGGAAAATGACGGAAGCTCTGCCCGTAAGCAAGAGCATTGAAAAATTGACGCCGTCCGCGGCTTTGCCTTACGCAATATGCGCTTTGCTATCTTTTACGATTGCGTCGGGAAGTATTACCGAGGGAGCGTATCCGTTCGCCCTAGCGCTTACAGCGGCGGCCGGCGGCTTTCCGCTCGCAGCTTCCGCGGCTTTGGGCGGGTTTATAGGCTTGTTGAGAATCGGATGCGTCGGGTCGTACGGAATCTTAATCGCGGCCTTGTTAGTCGCTCGTATGACCATAGGAAGATGGCTGGCCGGCGACGCTGTAGGGCGCGGCCGCGGCTCGTCGAATTCTGCAAAGAAATCGCGCGGAGCAGTTAAATTGCAGCCTCCGGCTTCAAAAAAAAGCGCGTCGGTTCAGGAATGGCTTCGAAAACGAGCTGTTCCGGCGGTATTGCTGTATGTAAAGGAGTGCGCGGAGGTATCGTGCCGCGAGGCTCTTCCCGTTCGAATGGCGTTAGGCGCGGCCGGAGTAATGATAGGAGGATTACTTCATTCTCGTAACTACGATTATTCATATGGAACGCTGATTGGCGTCGTAGCCGCCTCGGCCTTATCTCCGGTTCTTGTGTGGCTTTACGCTTCCGCTGAAAGCAGAGATAACGACGTCGAACGGCTCGTTGTTGACGCCGGACGTATTGCTCTTGCGGCGTCAGTGGTATTTTCTCTTAGCGGCTCCGGCTTTGTCCTGTTTGATTTTGGCGTCGCGGCGGCCTTCGCGGCGACTCTGTTTGCTTCTCGTTCGCGCGGAATGTTTGTCGGATGTCTATACGGGGTTGTTTGCGGAGCCGCTCTCGCTACGCCCGCCTACGCTTTGTTATACGCTATAGCCGGAGCCTTGTCGGGCTTGCTGTGGCGGATATCGGAGGTTCTCGCCGTGACGGCGTCGTGCGCCGCGGGCATATTTTGGGCGATTTACGCGTCCGGGCTCGGCGCGATGAGCGCGCTTGTTCCGGAACTTATCGTTACTTCCGCTATTATAGCTCCCGTTTGCTGCAGCGGAGTTCTTCCCCCTCCCGCGGGTACGACGTACGCTAAAGGCTCGCTTTTTCCTTCCGCCTCGTCAAAAGGCGCGAGAGCGCGCGGCGGCAGCGCGGCTTCTATGCTGATGATTAAAGCCGACGACTGCGGCCGCAGAGTAAAAGAATTGTCGGACAGTATGACCGAGATATCTAAAGCGATACGAAGCGTGTCGGACAGGCTTGCGACTCCAGACGACGGAGAGCTTGAGGAAATATGCTCTTTGTCTTTTGAAAAATACTGCGTTCGGTGCGGAATGAGATGCGCTTGTTACGACAGGGACGGGAAGGCGGTGGCGGAAATGCAGAGAAGAATGGCGGAGGGCCTTCGAGAGGACGGGCACGTCAGCGCAGCCGCAGTTCCTTCGTCTTTTGCCCGCCGGTGTTATAATATGGGCCATATAATCGACGATATAAGCGCTGCGTTTGCTAAAAGGAGAGCGGAAGCTAAGCTGTACGACCGTACGGAGGTTGTAGCGTCCGATTACGAAGTTATGGCGGATATGCTCAAGGAATCCGTACAGTACGACGGTGGAGAATATACGTGCGACGATAAGCTGACGGATTCACTCCGGGCTCATATTGTTCAGACGGGATCAAGCCAGGCTAAGGCGGCTTTTTCAAAGGCGGATATGGCGGTTTTTGGGGAACGGGTTAAGCGCGTGGTCGCGCGTGGAGTTAGCGTCGGAACTTCAACGCCGGGAGCCGAAGAAATTCGCGATCTTTTTTCAACGGGAACCGGACTTGCTCTGGCAGACCCGGAATTTGAAGTAGACGGCAAGGAAGTTATCATGAAGCTTAGATGCCGGGAAAGCCTCGCGGTGCGCTGTGGAAGAGCGTCTATAGCCATGTCGGCTCTTGAGGCTGGAGCGATTTTTGAAGGACGAGCATTTCAGACAAGCCGCGCGGCGTCGGGTGCGGACGATCGCGCTACAAGAGTATTCGACATTAAAACTGGGACCCGAGCCGCTTCTGGATTTGGAAGCGGCTACGGCTTCGGAAAGACCGCGGAGGAAAATTGCGGAGACGTCATAAGCGCGTTCCGCACGGACGACGGAAGATTTTTTATGCTTATATGCGACGGAATGGGAACTGGACGAGAAGCTTCCCTTACCGCCGGAGTGTGCGTAATGTTTCTTGAAAAACTCTTGACGGCGGGAGCTTCTATGGAAACCGCGCTAAAAATGCTGAATTCTATGATGCGCGTAAGAAAAACCGAGTGCTCCGCAACCGTAGATCTTATGGAGATAGACTTGATGAACGGCCGGGCGCGATTTGTAAAAAGCGGAGCGGCGCCCTCTTTTGTACTGAGAGACGGAAGGCTTTTCAGGCTTCAGTCAAAAACCGTGCCTATCGGCATAGTCCGAGCGCTCGACGCAGAAATGATTAAGTTCGACGTATGCGGAGGAGACACTGTGATCATGTTGTCCGACGGCGTAGTTCGAAGCTTTGAGGATTGTCCGTGGCTTTACGATATGCTGTGCGATCCCGCGACGTTCGATATAGATCCGGGAGAGACCGCCAGACGAATAATCGGCGGCGCGGTAAAGAACGGAGCCAGAGACGATATAACCGCCGGAGTGGTTCGGATAGCTAAGGCGGAAAATCAGTAAATAAATAGACTTATGTTTTCTGGAGATTACGTTTCGTCGATTAGTCGTCTAAGCATTTTATCCGTAGAGTTTAAAAAATATTTTTTGGGAAATAAAAAGGAGAGCGTATAGGAATGAAATCGTTCGCTACTTCGAAGGGAGACGCCTTAGTAATATATCTCGACGACGACGTAATTATTTTTTCAAAGCCCGCGGGAGTATTATCGGAGCGAGCTGAGGGTTCGTCTGAAAAATCTGTTCTCGATTACATAATGGACTCGGCGTCTGGAGAAGTATATCCGACGCATCGTCTGGATCGATCCACAGCCGGCGTAATGACCGCGGCGAGAAACAAGAAGGCCGCATCTGTTTTGTCTGAGCTTATATCTTCGGGCGGAATGAGCAAAGAGTATTTGGCGGCCGCGCTTGGCTCGACTCCCGCCTCGGGAAGACTTGAAGACGATCTTTTTTTCGATAGACGAGCAAAAAAGTCGTATGTCGTAAAAACAAGCGGACGACGGGGCGTTAAGCGCGCGATTCTTGAATATAAAACTATTGCTTACGGTAAATTAAGCGAAGATTACGTCAAAGGCGACTCGCGTGAAATTTCACTGTTAAGAGTTCGCCTATTTACAGGCAGAACTCATCAAATCAGAGCTCAGCTTGCCAATTTGGGACATCCGTTAATAGGAGACGGGCGTTACGGCGGAGGCTGCGTGAAATGCGCTTTGCCGCTTCTTTCGGAGAAAATATCTTTTGATCCGGAAAAAATTTGCGGCGGCTATTTTGCACGGCGTCCTTTCGGAAAATATCTCGAATCGCAAAATTATTCTATAAAAATTGAAGCTCCTAATGAATTTCCGTGGAATATTCTTGACATACGACTTAAAACGACGTAGAATTATATGCGGTTAGTTTAACCTAATATAATTTATAACGATTAAGAGGAATATTAAATGGAAAAGAGCAAATCGTCCGCTGCTCGCAAAATTACTGAAAGCGCGGTTATGATCGCGTTGGCGACCGTGCTGAGCTTAATCAAAGTCGTTGATTTACCTTACGGTGGAAGCATTACTCTGGCCTCGATGCTTCCGGTTATGATAATAGCATATCGGCACGGCGTAGTATGGGGACTCTTTACAGGATTAACTCACGGCGCGATTCAGCTTGTGATCGGTATAATTAGTTCTTCAATTCTATCGTATGCTACGGGACCGGCGGCAGCCGCGGCAATTATTATTTTCGATTATTTGCTTGCGTTTGCTTTAATCGGTATTGCCGGCATATTCCGCGGCATAAAAAACGAGAGGGCGGCCTTTATAGCCGGGACCGTAATTTCCTGCGTTCTTAGATATGCGTGTCACGTAATTAGCGGCGCGACGGTATGGGCCGGTCTGTCTGTTCCGGATTCAGCCGCCCTTTCCTATTCTATCATATACAATGCGACGTATATGATACCGGAGACGCTTGTAATGGCGATAGCCGCGTTTTACGTAGCTTTGGCCCTTGACTTTAGAACTCCTACCATCAGCGCGGCAAAGAAAAGCGATAGGCGAGGCGTTGGAGTCGGCGTTAAAAATACCGTTTGCATAGGAGTTCTTGCCGCGGCGGTCATCTTTGATATAGCGTTGATTTTTAAGAATCTTCAGGGAGAAGACGGAACCTTCGACGTTACTGGAATTTCCTCCGTAAACTGGATTTTGCTTGCGAAAATTACGGGAATAGCCGTCGTAGTCGCTATAGCCTTTGCATCCGCGGCTCATTTCAATAAACTTGCGGCAAAAATAGACGAGGAGACTCCGAAACGAAAGTAGTGAATAATTTTATAAACCGAAAAGGAGTCGGCTCAAAAGAGGCGGCTCCTTATTTTGGAATAGGAATTTTTTATAAAAATGCATATATACTTTCTTTCCAGAAAGAACGAACCCTTTCATGCCGTTGGCCTGAAAGGGCAAAGAAAATAGAGTCTCGCTTCGCAAGGAATCTTCACAGT
>CATKFO010000055.1 GCA_949747515.1 uncultured Eubacteriales bacterium | reverse complement strand
CGCGCTCAGCGGAGTAAAGCCGGAGGACGGAACCGACGCGACCAACGAGATCACGTACATTCTTCTTCAGACTATGCGTTCTCTCCACGAAACACATCCTAGAATGACCGTTCGTATTCATGAGAATACTCCTCCGGAGCTTCTCGACCTTGTCGTAACCATGTGGTCGGAGGGAATGAGCGACCCCGCGATCTCTTCAGACAAGAGCGTTATCGACGGACTTACCGCCCTTGGAGTACCGCTTGAGGCTGCGAGAGATTACACTCTTCTCGGCTGTCAGGAGGTTGAAATACCCGGCGAGAGCAATTTCGGATGCGAAGACGGTATGTTTAACCTTGCTAAAGTGCTCGAATACACTCTTAACCATGGACGCGACCGCCGCCGTCCCGATCTTCAGATCGGACTTGATCTTGGAGGAACAACGGACTACAAGACTTTCGACGATTTGTGGAACGCGTATGTTAAGGAGATCGAATACTTTACGAGAATATTCGTAGATCTCTGCAATTGCGGAGTGGATATCAGAAACGCGAACGTGTCGAAGCTGGTAAAGTCCTGCCTTACGGACGCGTGCATTGAGCGCGGACTGAATCTTGACGACGGAGGAGCGATCTATAACTACGGAGTTGTAGAGACCGCCGGTCATGCGGCTGTAGCGGACGCTATGTACGCAATGAAGACTCTCGTATACGAGCAGGGTAAGATTTCTCTTGAAGATCTCGAAAAGGCTATCGCCGCGGACTTTGAGGGATATGAAGACATACGCCGTATGCTGCTCGGAGCGCCTAAGTTCGGCAACAACGACGAGGGAGCGGACGAGATGGCCAACCGCGTGCTCGGTATGTTCTGGGGCGAGATAGAAAAGTATAACTCCCGCCGAGGACAGCGGTTTACTGGAGCGTGCGCTCTTCTTGAAGACGGTATCGCTTACGGACGCAGCACATGGGCTCTTCCGGACGGGCGGCATACGGGCGAGCCTCTCGGCAATACGATCGGCCCCCGCACTGGAAGCGATAAGAACGGACTTACGGCTATGCTGTCGTCCGTTGCGAAACTTCCTCTTGAGATGGGAGTCGGCGGAACCACCTGCAACGTGCTTATTCCCTGCTCCATGACGTCTACTGAGGAGCAGAAGGCAAATATCTGCGCTCTGATCAAGACCTTTATGATGATGGGAGGCCAGCTGGCGCAGATAACGACCGCGTCTCTCGAAGATATGAAGGACGCGCAGATTCATCCTGAGGATCACGAGGATCTTATAGTGCGTATCGGAGGCTTCAGCATGAAGTTTATCGAATTCGGTAAAGAAAGTCAAGACGAATTCATTATGCGTTACGGCGCTTAAACACGCAATTTATGCGAAAAAACTAAACATTTATTTCCGGGAAGTCTACGACTTCCCGGGATTTTTTAGTACGTTTGAATTGCAATATTTGGACGACTGACGATAATACGGTTATTACCGTCGCAAGCGTAAAATATAAGGCGTTATCATTAAATGATTAAAGGATATTAGGTATAATAAGCAATAATATAATTCGGCTGCGTTAATAAATTGTTCTTTTGTGAAAATATTTGTATTATAATTTAGGCGTATTTTTATAAAAAGTTCTTTACAAATAATTTTTCTTTTGTTATAATATGAGCACAGTTCCAACAAGGACTGAAATGTTAATAAAAAAAGGAGAAGTATCAAATGGTCGCTAATAATTTTGAATTGATTGAAAAAGGTTCTTTTAAAATGGTCGGCAGGCGCGCGGTTACCTCGGAACCGGCGGGCGCGTGGGACGTGTCGAGAGGCGACGGAAGTATCAAAAAAATAGAAGCCTTGAATCCGGGAAAGCCTTTGGCGGGACTTTGCTTTGGGTTTGACAGAGAAGGTAACAACGACTATATGGTTGGCGTTGAGTACGATAAAGACGTCGAAGGACTGGAAAGCTATACGTATCCCGCGGCTAAATGGCTGGTATACCGGGACGAAGGTTCGCTTTCAGACAACGTATTGGGAAATGCATGGGACTATGTAAACGGAACTCTGCTCCCGGAAAACGGTTTAAAAAAAGCAGAAATGCCTACTATGGAAATTTACGTAGAATGGGATAATGAAAACAATAGCTGCAAAATCGAGATCCATATACCTTACGAAAAGAAATAATTTAAAGTTATAACGATTTTCCGCTAAAAAGGATCGGTCGTATAAACGGCGGAACCTACTCTCTTAACAGACGTATTTTTCGTCGAGCTTACATCCGGGAAGTTTAAATCTTCCCGGGATTTTTTTTACGGCGAATATAAAAGTAGAAATGCAAAATATATGTCGTATCCTTGACAAGCGAAAATACATGATATATACTATAGTTATAAAAATTTGAGCCTCCGCAGCGCTCTCGTGCGGCTGGAGCATATTTTATTTTTGGAGGTAACTAATGTACCGTTCTGATGAAAAGTACGTATTTGAAGGCCGTCTTGAGAAAATCCGCGACGGCATCCTTGGAAGACTGAAACCAAACAGAGACAGAGAGGATACTCGCACGGGTATGCCGGACGACGGGAAAACGCCGTTTCTTGATATTTTTGAAAAATATCCGGACGATCCGTATATCATAAATCTCGCTCGCGCTATAGTAGAATCATGGCTTGTGTCAAAACCGGAGATATTTGAGGGAGATTACTTTATCGGCTTCCCTCGTCCCGAGAGAAAGGTTCGCGAGCATTTCAGCTGGGGTATCCAGGTTTCCGGAGACGACGAGCGCACTCAGCGTCTCACGCCGGCTATGGTTCCTATGGATATGTCTCACAAAAACGACAGAGGCGCGTTTCTTATGGGCGAGGAGGCGTACCAATACACACGCTTCGACGGATCTCTTTGGATGACCGGCGGATTTCAGGGACACACGGTTCCCAAGCACGAAAAGCTTCTCAAAAAAGGAGTATGCGGAATTCTTGAAGAGATAAACTATTACGATTCCATCACTCCAGACACAAACAAGAGAAAGAAAGAATTTTACGAGGCCTGCCGCATAATCATGACCGGTTTTTCCGAGTGGATCAAAATGCACGCGGACTATGCGGAGAATATGGCGAAGGAAGCGGACGGCGAATGG